>JBOGGB010000517.1:0-5561 GCA_050743605.1 Acidimicrobiales bacterium | reverse complement strand
ACCCACACCTACGACTGGACGGAGCTCACCGACGAGAGCCGGTTCGCTCGGGCACGGGCCACCACCGCCGACAAGCTCCGGAGCTCGCTGGACCGGCTCGCCGCCCTGGCAGAGCGTCCAGCGTCGTCTTGAGCAGTCCGATCTGCCATGCCTCTCCACAGTCGAAGGACAGTCCGGAGCCAGTTGTCTGATTGCATGTTCGCCTCGGTCGAGCTCGCGCACGAGCTGCCGAAGTACCGGTTCCCCGATAACCAGACGAAGCCCGACGTCGCCTTCCAGGTGGTCCACGACGAGCTCCTCTTGGACGGCAATGCCCGGCAGAACCTGGCCACCTTCTGCCAGACCTGGGAAGAGCCGCAGGTCCACGCCTTGATGGACCTCGCGATCGACAAGAACCTCATCGACCAAGACGAGTACCCGCAGTCTGCCGAGATCGAGCGTCGCTGTGTGCACATGTTGGCCGACCTGTGGAACGCGCCCGATGCGGCGGACACCCTAGGCACGTCGACGATCGGGTCGTCGGAGGCCGCAATGCTCGCCGGCATGGCCGCGCTGAGACGTTGGCGGAGCAAGCGGGGCAAAGCTGGGAAGCCGGCGGACCGTCCCAACATCGTGTGCGGGCCGGTTCAGGTCGTCTGGCACAAGTTCGCGCGGTACTGGGACGTGGAGCTGCGGGAGATGCCCATGGCGGCGGGTCGCTACGGCTTGACGCCCGAGGAGATGGAGACCCGCGTCGACGAGAACACGATCTTCGTCGTGCCGACGCTCGGGGTCACCTATACGGGCATGTACGAGCCCGTGGCCGACCTCGCCAAGCGATTGGACCAACTGGAAGAGCGCACGGGGCTGGACGTTGACATCCATGTCGACGGGGCAAGCGGCGGCTTCCTCGCGCCGTTCTGCGCACCAGAGGTGCTCTTCGACTTCCGGCTCCCGAGGGTGAAGTCCATCAACGCGTCAGGGCACAAGTTCGGCCTCGCTCCGCTCGGCGCAGGATGGGTGATCTGGCGCGACGAACACCAACTGCCCGAGGAGCTCATCTTCCACGTCAATTACCTTGGCGGCGACATGCCGGACTTCCACCTGAACTTCTCCCGTCCGGCCGGCCAGATCATCGCCCAGTACTACAACTTCATCCGCCTCGGGCGCGACGGCTACCAGCGAGTCCACCAGGCGTGCTACGAGACCGGGGCGTACCTGGCAGACCAGATCCCCCGACTGGGGCCCTTCGAGCTCCTGGCCACGAGCCGCCCGCAGACCGGGATCCCCGCAGTGACGTGGCGCATCGCGGAGGGAGAGGATCCCGGCTTCAGCTTGTTCGACCTCGCCGACCGGCTCCGGAACCGAGGCTGGCAGGTCCCCGCGTACACGTTGACCGGTGATGCCTCGGACATCGTCGTCCAGCGCGTGCTCGTGCGCCAAGGGGTGGACCGGGACCTCGTGTCCCTGCTGCTGCAGGACATCGGAGCTTCGCTCGAGCACTTGGAACGTCATCCGGTGTCCGTCGCGATGACTCCTGCGGAGGCAGGTGGTTTCAACCATCTCTGAGCTCTCGGACACTTCGGCACGCGAGGAATCCACGCGACCGGACTTGGACCCGACTGGTGCCGCGACTTACGCTGACTTCCATGCCAGCACGAAGCAGAGCCAGATCAGCGAAACCCGCACCCGCGAAGAAGGCCGCGCCTCGTAGAGCATCGGCACATCAGCGGGGGACGAGCGCTGCGGCACGCGGAAGGAGGTCGCTCAGCGCGGAGCACAAGGCTCAGCTGGCCCGGGGACGTGATGAAGCACGCGCGGTGCGCGCCTACCTCGAGGCAATCGACGTGCCGAAACGCCGCGGGCGGCGGCGGATGCCCGAGACGATCTCGGCCCAGCTCGCCCGGGTCGAACAGTCCCTTCGGAATGCCCGAGGAATGGACAAGCTCGAGCTCCTGAAGCAACGACGCGACCTCGAAGCCGAGCGAGCCGCCGCGGCCATGCCTGCTGCGGCCATCGCGTCCCTCGAGCGTGACTTCACGAAGTTGGCACGCTCCTACGGCGTGCGAAAGGGCATCGACTATTCGATCTGGCGCGCCGTGGGGGTCCCCGCCGCCGTGCTCGCCAAGGCGCGGATCCAGCGGACCCGGGTTCCCCGCGCAAGGGAGCGCGCCGCAGTCCACTAGGGCTCGCGCGACGCCTCCGCATGGGCGCGATACCCCATAGGGGTATAGTGCCAGAGGGAGGCACGACGTGGACCGGGGCTACACGACGAAGAAGGGCAGCGTCCAGCGCCGGCTCCGGCGCATCGAAGGCCAGGTCCGTGGGCTCGAGCGGATGGTGGACGAAGACGCCTATTGCATCGACGTGCTGACCCAGATCTCCGCGGCGACCCGTGCGCTACAGGCAGTCGCACTCGAGCTCCTCGGCGACCATCTCGATCATTGCGTACGTCGTGCCATCGCCGACGGCGGTCCGGATGCCGACGAGAAGGTACGCGAGGCGACCGCTGCCGTCGAGCGGCTCATACGTTCATGAGGAGGTACGCCTCGCCGCTGGGCGAGGGCCGCGATGCACGCTGAGCTGCTCGCACTGCACCTTCCTCTACCGCTCGTCGACTGCGGGCGGAGCGCGCGAGAAGCCTTCTACATGCTCTGGGAGACGCTGTGGGCGCTCGTGCTCGGCTTCGGCCTCTCGGGAGCCGTCCAGGCATTCGCCTCCCGGACCGCGATGCAGCGCCATCTCGGGGATCATCGATCGGCCAGCGTCGTTCGAGCATCGCTCTACGGGATGGCGTCCTCGTCTTGCTCGTACGCCGCCTCCGCCATGGCACGCTCGCTCTTCGTGCGCGGTGCCGACTTCCTCGCTGCCATGGTGTTCATGTTCGCATCGACGAACCTCGTGATCGAGCTCGGCATCATGCTCGTAGTCCTGATCGGCTGGCAGTTCGCGCTGTCCGAGCTCGTGGGCGGCGTCGTCATGATCGTACTGCTGGTCTCCTTGGGCACCCTGTGGCTCCGGGGTCGTGTCGTCACCCAGGCAAGGGCGGTGGCAGAGCACAACGCCGGGCAGCGTGAAGAAGGATCGAGCGTCGACACGACGCCCGACGGTGACCCCCCCCGAAGGAGGATCCGCACTGCGGGGGCTTGGGCCGACGCCGCCAGCTACACGATGAGCGACCTCTCCATGCTCCGAAAGGAGATCGCGATCGGGTTCGTCGTCGCGGGGTTCCTCTCCGTCCTCGTCCCCGACCGCACCTGGTCCGACGTGTTCCTCTCGGGCCACGGAGCCCTGACGGACCTGGAGAACGTCGTCGTCGGACCCCTCGTTGCCATGCTCACCTTCGTCTGCTCGGTGGGCAATGTGCCGATGGCCGCTGCGCTGTGGAACGGAGGCATCAGCTTCGGCGGCGTCGTCGCCTTCGTCTTCGCCGACCTGATCTCCATGCCGCTTCTGCTCATCTATCGAAAGCAGTACGGAGGTCGAGTGGCTTTGCGGCTTCTCGGCCTCTTCTGGCTCGTCATGTCCGGCGCCGGGCTCGTCACCGAGCACCTCTTCAGACTTCTCGGCTTGATCCCCTCCGCGCGCGCGGGTGCGGTCGTCGGCGACACGCTTCGCTGGGACTGGACCACCTTCCTCGACCTGCTCGCGCTGGTCGCCTTCTGCGCCCTCTACTTGCTCCACCGGAACCGAGAGCGGTTCGGCGGAGGCTATGGCTATGCCAACGACCCCGTCTGCGGCATGCAGGTGGACGTGGCGCACTCCCCTGCGCGTGTCGCGCACCGCGGACATCGCGTCTACTTCTGCTCGCAGCGCTGCTGCGACCGCTTCCTGTCGAACCCGGACCGCTACACCGACGAAAGCTCCACCTGAGACCCGAACCTCACGTCAGGACCGAGCTCACCTCCTCGCTCGGACGGGAAGGAGCGCGTCCACGATCGACTCAGCATCTGCTGGCGTCATCCGGCTTCGCGTCATTAGTCGTCGGTAGAAGATGACACCGAGCAAGGTGACCGCTGCGAGGTCGGCATCGAGTGGTGAGGCGAGCTCCCCCTCCTCGATGCCCTGAGCGATCATGGAAGCCAGCTCCTCTCGGCGTGCGGCGGCGAAGCCGTAGTGGAAGCTGCTCACGCGATCGTCGCGCTGAGCTCCCTCGATGAGCGCAGGTATGCAACGACCGTAAAGTGGATCGTCGACGACCTCGACGACGTGCCGGACAAGGCTGACGACGTTGTCTCTCGCCGGTCCTGACCCGGGTGGCGGAACCATCCCGATGTGCGCGTGCTCGAGTGCCTCGGCGATCAGGTCCACCCTGTCCTCCCAGTGCCGGTACACGGTCGACTTGCCGACTCCTGCCCGCCTCGCGACCCCCTCGATCGTCAGCGCCCCGTAGCCCACCTCGGCCAGCTCCTCCAGCACGGCACGTCGGACCGCCGCACGAGAGCGCTCCACACGTGGGTCTTCGTGCGATGCCGCCGGGACGTCGTGGGCCGCCGGTCGAGTGGAGCGAACTATGATACGACAGCGTATCAGAACGCACCGTCGACGTGACGGGTCGCAGGAGGAGCGCATATGGCAACGGTGAGTGTCCGCTACATCGTCCACGACGTCGATGAGGCGATGGCCTTCTACATCGACGCGCTCGGGTTCACCGAGGTGATGCATCCCGCTCCGAGCTTCGCCATGCTCTCGCGAGGTGACCTTCGACTGGTGCTGTCGGCTCCTGGACCTGGCCCTGGAGGGGGGGCTGCCATGGCGGACGGGACCCTCCCTTGCCCGGGAGGGTGGAACCGCTTCTCCCTGGAAGTCGTCGGCATCGAGGCGCTCGTCGCCGACCTCGAGACCCGCGGGGTCCGATTCCGCACCGACATCGTGAGCGGCGTGGGAGGCAAGCAGACGATCGCCGAGGACCCATCGGGCAATCCTGTCGAGCTGTTCGAGCCGACTATCGACACAGCAAGGCTCGACCGCACTCCCTGACTTTCGCGTCGACCTTCGGGGGGGCCTCCGCGGAGCGCCTGGAGCGCCGCCCCCGAACCCTGCAAGGGGCGACATTCAGTCTGCACCACGCCGCGCCTCGCACTCAGGAGCGCGCGGCGAACCCGCGGTCCGGTTTTGTCGCGGAAGCGACGGAATAGTGGACTGGCAGCGGCCGCGCCCGGCGGTCCGGGAGAGCGGTGGCGGTGAGGGACACAGCGCAGGTGACAGCTCCAGATGGCGGTGACCGCAGCATCACCGTCCGGGATCGACGGAGACTGCTGAGCCTGTCGTGGGCTCACCTGCTGAACGACGGGGCGTCGAACTACCTTCCCGGCGTACTGCCCGCCATTCTGATCGCGTTGGGCCAACCGGTCAGGATCGCCGGTGCGCTGATGGCGGCCCTGATCGTCGGCCAAGCCCTCCAGCCGGTGACCGGTTGGCTCGCGGACCGGACTGGTGGGCGGAGCCTCACCGCGCTCGGGCTCCTGCTCACCTCGGCCGGCGGAGCCCTGCTCGGCGTGCCGAGCTCGGTGGGGTTGCTGGTGGTGGTGCTACTGGCCATCGGTGTAGGGGGCGCGTTCTTCCATCCCCAAGCACTGGAC
>JBOGGB010000516.1:0-1568 GCA_050743605.1 Acidimicrobiales bacterium | reverse complement strand
GGCGCCGGCGACCGGCCCCGGCCCGAGGAGCCCGATCGCTGGCGGACCTGCTTCGAGCGCGACCGGGACCGGATCCTGCATTCGGCCGCGTTTCGCCGGCTCGCCGGGAAGACCCAGGTGTTCGTCTTCCCCGAGGACCACCAGCGCACGCGCCTCACCCATGCGCTCGAGGTCGCGCAGGTCGCCGTCAGCGTCGCCCGTGCCGTGCGGCTGAACGTCGCGCTCACCGAGGCCATCGCGCTCGGGCACGACTGCGGCCACGGTCCCGGGGGCCACGCGAGCGAAGAGGCGCTCGACCCGCTGCTCCCTCAGGGGTTCGACCACGCGCCGTGGGGAGCAGACGTGTCACTGGCGGCGTTGAACCTGTGCGCAGAGACGTCCGACGGCATCCGGAACCACAGCTGGTCGAGGCCCGCGCCGGCCACCGCCGAGGGGGAGGTGGTCAGCTGGGCCGATCGGATCGCCTACGTCTGCCACGACTGGGAGGACGCCGTGCGGGCCGGCATCGTGTCGGACTCGATGCTGCCCGACCTGGTCCAGGAGTACTGCGGGCGACGGAGGAGCGGGCAGCTGGACGCGTTCGTCGGCGCGCTGGTTCGGAGCATCCTCGAGACGGGCCGAGTCGGCATGGACGCGGCAGCCGCGGACGCGCTCGCTGCCTTCCGAGCGTCCAACTACGAGCACGTCTATCTCCGCGAGGAATCGGTCGCCCAGGCGCGCGCGGTGGTCGCCGTGCTCCGAGCGCTCGTCGAGCACTACACCGACCGGCCGAACGCGATCCCCGCAGTGCGCGACGCCGGCGGTCTCGTCGCAGGCGAGCCTCGTGCGGTCGAAGCCGCCGTCGGCTACGTCGCAGGGATGACCGACCGATACGCGTTCCGTCAGGCGGTCGCGCTGTTGGGCTGGGACCCCGCCCACCTCCCACGCGGCGTCGACGGGTAGGGACCGGCGACGCGGGCCCTACGGCACCCTCAGCCCCACACCTCCGCCGCGGTCTCGACGACCAGCCGGAGCTTCGCGATCTCCTCGTCCAGGGTGATCCTGTTCCCCTCGACGGTCGAGGAGAACCCGCACTGGGGAGAGAGGCAGAGCTGGTCGAGCGGGAGGTAGGCACTTGCCTCGTCGATCCGTCGCTTCAGGTCGTCCTTCGACTCGAGCTCTCCCCGCTTGGTCGTCACCAGCCCGAGCACCACCACCTTGCCCTTGGGCACGAAGCGCAGCGGCTTGAAGTCGCCCGAGCGAACGTCGTCGTACTCGAGGAAGAACCCGTCGACGCAGAGCTCGTTGAAGAGTGCTTCGGCGACGAAGTCGTAGCCGCCCTCCGCGGCCCAGTGCGACTGGAAGTTGCCCCGACACGAGTGCGTGGTCACCGCCATCGTGGCCGGCTTCGTCACCAACGCCGCGTTCAGCTGCCGGATGTAGCGCAGGTGCTGATGGTCGGCGTCGTCGCCGCGCAGGGCGAGCATCTCGCGCTGGGCAGGGTCGTTCAGGTACGCGAGCGACGTGTCGTCGAGCTGAAGGTAGGTGCAGCCCAGCTCACCGAGGCGACGGATCTCCTCGGCGTAGGC
>JBOGGB010000515.1:0-1536 GCA_050743605.1 Acidimicrobiales bacterium | reverse complement strand
GGTCAACACCATGTCGAAGCGCTCGCCTGGGTCAGCCTTCAGGGCATCGTGGCCTTCCCCCCGTCGTCCGGACAGGTGAATGTTGGGGCAATGATACGTGCGGGCAGCGAGATTCCGCCCGCTGGTTGGTACCAGACGATCGATTCTGTGGCCTCTCGGGCCGATCTGAGAGCACGACTTCACGCCGCTACCTCCGTCGCGCGGTAATAGCCCAACTCCCACTCGATCGGCGGCACGTTGCCGAGAGAGCTGTGCAGGCGCACCGCGTTGTAGTGGTTGATCCATCCGATGATCGCTCTGCGCGCTTCGGCGCGCGTCGCGAAGCGCACGCGTGAGACGAGCTCTCGCTTGAGGCTCGCCCAGAACGACTCGGCCACAGCGTTGTCGTGGCAGGATCCGGTGCGCCCGGTCGACTGGGCGATGCCGTGACGCTCGCAGAGGCTGCGGAACTCCCGCGACATGTACTGGCTTCCGCGGTCGTGGTGAAAGATCATGCCCTCGGTCAACCCGCCCCTGACCGCGACAGCCATCTCGAGGGCGGAGGAGACGAGCTCGGTGCGCATGTGGTCTGCCATCGCAAAGCCGACGATGCGACGCGATCCGATGTCTTCGACGTCAGCCAGGTAGAGCCAGCCCTCTGTGGTCGGGACGTAGGTGATGTCTCCGCAACTGCGTTCGGCTGGGGCGCCGGGAGCGAAGTTCCGCTTCACGAGGTCGAGGAGCGGCGGAGCCGTGACGTCGGGGATGGTCGTGCGCAGCCTCTTCCTGCGGCCGTCTTTGGCGTAGAGGCCGTTTGCGGCCATCAAGCGCTCGGTCCGCTTGTGGTTGACACAATGGCCCCGCCGACGCAGCTCGTCGGTCATACGCGGGCTGCCGTAGGTGTCGTCTATGTGCCGGTGCACGTCGTGCATCTCGTTGACAAGGACCGCTTCGTCCCACTCGGCCGCACTCGGGCCGGCGGCCACCTTGACCAGCCAGTCGTAGTACGACGACGCCGAGACCTCGGCTGCCTCACAGGCCGCTAGGACCGGGAACCCGTCGGCCTTCATGGCAGAGACGAACCGGTAGCGGCTCACCGGTCCTGCTCCTTCACCCAGAAGGCCACACTTCGTTTGAGCAGGTCGCGCTCCATGGTCAGGCGCTTCACCTCCCGGTGGAGCCTGACGTTCTCCTCGCGCATCTCGGTCGTCGTCCCCTCGCGAAGGCCCCGGTCGATCCGCTCCTGGCGGACCCAGTTGCCGAGCGTCTGCTCGACGACCCCGAGCTCACGGGCGACGTCCGCGATGGTGCGGTGCTGGTCGATGACCAATGCAGCCGCGTCCCTGCGGAACTCCTTTGGATATCTCCCACGCCGGCGCGCCGGCGTGGGCTGCTCCTCCGTCATTGCTGGCATGACTACCTCCTATTCGAGGTGTCCGGCCGACGGGGGGATGGTCAAGCCGTTCCCCGACTGGGTCGAGTACCGGCCCAACCAGATCTGGATATACGACACGACGCACTTCACCCGGTGTGGCGCAGCCGTGATCATCGTCGAGG
>JBOGGB010000514.1:0-6504 GCA_050743605.1 Acidimicrobiales bacterium | reverse complement strand
TCGTGGTGCCGATGGTGCCCGCCCAGGACTTCAAGCGTGTCCACGACGGCGACCGGGGACCGAACACCGGGGGCATGGGCTCGTACGCCCCGCTGCCCGACCTTCGAGTGGCCGAGATCGACGAGCTGTGCGAGCGCGCCGTCCTCCCTGTGGTCCACGAGCTCCGACGCCGGGGGATCGACTACCGCGGCGTGCTGTTCGCGGGGCTCATGCTGACCGCGGACGGTCCGCGCGTGCTCGAGTACAACGTCCGGTTCGGGGATCCCGAGGCGCAGGTGGTCCTGCCGCTCGTGCGCGAGGACCTGGTGGAGGTGCTGCTCGCGGTCGCAGAGGGGCGCCTCGCGCGTGCGGTGCCCGGCGGCAGGCTCTTGCCTGCCCGGGAGGCCGCAGTCTGCGTCGTGATGGCCGCGGGGGGGTACCCCGGCTCGGGCGCGAGCTCGGACCCCCTCCTCCTCGGCTCCGAGATCGTCGGACTTGGTTCGGACGGGCAGCTGTCGGACCCCGTCTCCGGTGTGACCGTCGTGCACGCCGGCACCCGCAGCGACGACGCGGCGGGCGGCCGATACGTGGTGGGTGGCGGCCGGGTGCTCGGGATCACGGCCACCGCCTCCACCCTCGAAGGGGCTCGGGAGCGTGCCTACGCAGGGGTCGCACGGGTCACGTGGCCCGGTGCACATTGGCGCAGCGACATCGCAGCACGTGCTGGTGAGGGCGCGGGCCCGTCGGGCGGTTCTCCCCCCCACGACGCGCCGGCCACGTCGCCGACCCCGTCGGGCGCCCAGTCGCCGGCTCAGTCGCCGGCCCAGTGTGAGGTGGTGTCGTGATCGGGCGCTACAGCCCTTCCGACATGGCGGCGCTGTTCACCGACCGCGCACGGTTCGAGACGTGGCTCGAGGTGGAGCTGCTGGCGGTGGAAGGGCTCGCGAGCATCGGCAAGGTGTCCACGGACGTTGCCGCGGCCCTTCGCCGGCGCGCTCCGGTGATCGACGACGCCTTCGTAGCGGACGTGGATGCCCGCGAGCAGGTGACCAACCACGACGTGGCGGCCTTCGTCGACGTGCTCCAGGAGCGGGTCGGCGCGCCCGAGGCGTCGTGGATCCACTATGGCCTTACCTCCTCGGACGTGGTCGACACCGCGCAGTGCGTGCAGCTGGTGCGCGCGGCCGACCTGCTGCTCGAGGCCGAAAGAGGGCTCGTCAGCGCCCTCGTGCGCCGTGCGGAAGAGCTCATCGAGGCGCCAGTGGCCGGGAGAACCCATGGGATGCAGGCCGAGCCGACCACGTTCGGGGCGAAGTTCGCCCTGTGGGCGCTGCAGGCAGACCGCGATCGGGAGCGTCTGCGTCGTGCACGCCGGGCCGTCGCAGTCGGGAAGCTCTCTGGTGCCGTCGGCACCTACTCGAACGTGGACCCCGCGGTCGAAGCGTACGTCTGCCAGGCGCTCGGGCTCGTGCCAGTCCCTGCCACCCAGGTGATCGCACGCGACCGGCACTCGGAGTTCCTCTACACGTGCGCGTCGGTCGGGGCCACGGTTGAGCTCATCGCGACCGAGCTCCGCCTCCTGGCGCGAAGCGAAGTCGGCGAGGTGGAGGAGCCCTTCGCGGCCGGTCAGAAGGGCAGCTCCGCGATGCCACACAAGCGCAATCCGGTGTTGTCCGAGCGGCTCTGCGGGCTGGCGCGGCTCCTGCGGGGCTATGCGGGTGCCGGGCTCGAGGACGTCGCGCTCTGGCACGAGCGTGACATCTCCCACAGCTCGGTGGAGCGGGTGGCGCTCCCGGATGCGTCCCTGCTCGCCTGCTACGTGCTCCGCAAGGCGACGACGCTCGTCTCCGGCCTCGTGGTCCACGCCGAACGGGCCCGCGCGAACATCTCGGACCTCGTGTTCAGTCAGTCGGTCCTGTTGGCGCTGGTGGACGCCGGGCTCTCGCGCGAGGACGCATACCGGATCGTCCAGCGCGACGCCCGGACCGTCTCAGCCACCGGAGGGAGGTTTCGAGACGCGCTCGCCGCGGACGGCGAGGTCCCCTTGAGCACAGCCGAGCTCGACGCCATCTTCGACCTGGACCGCGCGTTGCGACATCGCCGCCGCTTCCTCGAGGCGCTCGAGGGCATCGACGGTGGCAGCAGCGGTTCGCAGGAGGCGCGGCCATGACGCCACCGCTCGTCCACGCAGGGAAGGTGCGTGAGCTGTACGACGTCGGGGATGGGCTGCTGCTCATGGTGGCCTCAGACCGCATCAGCGCCTACGACGTGGTGTTCAACGAGACGATCCCCGAGAAGGGGCGGGTGCTCACTGCGATGACGACCTTCTGGGTCGAGGAGCTCTCGGACGTCGCTTCGTGCACCGTGCTCAGCGCCGACCCCGCCCAGATCGTCGAGCGAGCCCCTGCAGCCTCTTCCATCAGGTCG
This sequence comes from Acidimicrobiales bacterium, assembly GCA_050743605.1. Taxonomy (GTDB): domain Bacteria; phylum Actinomycetota; class Acidimicrobiia; order Acidimicrobiales; family RAAP-2; genus JAJYVT01. The sequence continues at coordinate 4,098 of JBOGGB010000514.1, read as the reverse complement.
ACCTCGGGCTGGTCGACTATCGACGGGCGGGCGCTGCTGGTCCGACGCGCGGAGATGCTTCCCATCGAGTGCATCGTGCGTGGCTACCTCGCTGGTCAGGCGTACGACGAGTACGCATTCACCGGCACGATCCACGGCGTGCAGATGCCACCGGGCCTACGGCTCGCCGATCGGCTTCCGGAGCCCATGTTCACGCCCTCCACGAAGGCGGAGGAGGGGCACGACTTGAACATCGCGTTCGAAGACGCCGTCGCGATCGTGGGTCGCTCCACCGCCGGGAGGGCGCGCGAGATGTCGCTGGCCCTCTACGGGAAGGCGGCCGCCAAGGCTGCCGCCGCGGGGTTCGTCCTCGCGGACACGAAGTTCGAGCTGGGGTATGCCGAGGGAGAGCTCTGTCTGTGCGACGAGGTCGTGACTCCGGACTCGTCTCGCCTGTGGCCTGCGGACCAGGTGGTCCCGGGGACGACGCCCCCCGCGTTCGACAAGCAGCCGCTGCGCGACTGGGCTGCCGCGAGTGGGTGGGACAAGCGACCGCCGCCTCCCTCGCTGCCGCCGGAGATCGTGCGAGCGACGTCGGAACGGTACGTCGCCGCGTACGAGCGGGTGGCGGGGAAGTTCCTCACCGACTGGTACGGTGCGCGGCCATGAGGTTCGCAGCGCGGGTGGAGGTCCGCCTGCGGCCCGGCATCGCAGACCCCGAGGGTGCGACGATCGAGAGGGCATTGCCCGCGCTGGGGTTCGGCGACATCCGCGAGGTCCGGGCGGGGCGATCCTTCAGGTTCGAGATCGAGGCCGCGGACGAGGAGACGGCCCGCCGGCGGGCTGAGCACCTCGCGCGGAGCCTCCTCGCGAACCCGGTGATCGAGCAGAGCGAGGTGGAGCTCGGCGCGCTCGTGCCCTCGGGGGGCCAGTCGTGAGCGCACTGATCGGGGTCGTCGTGTTCCCAGGGACCAATTGCGAGCACGACGTGGCGACGGCGTTCGAGCGCGCCGGGGCGACAGCGACGCTCGTCTGGCATGCAGAGGCGCGGCTGGAGGCGCTCGATGCGGTCGTGCTCCCAGGGGGCTTCGCCCACGGCGACTACCTCCGCCCGGGAGCGATCGCCCGCTTCTCCCCGGTCATGGAGGCCGTGGCACGCTTCGCCCGCGCCGGCGGCCCGGTCCTCGGGATCTGCAACGGGTTCCAGGTCCTTACGGAAGCCGGGCTGCTCCCTGGGGCGTTGGTGAAGAATCGTGGCCTGCGGTTCCTGTGCGCACCCGCATCCGTGCGAGTCACCTCCACGCGTTCGGTGCTCACCACCGGTGTCGATCCGGGATCGGAGCTGCGCATCCCGCTGAACCACTTCTCGGGCAGCTATGTCTGCGGCACTCGAACCCTCGCCGAGCTACGTGACAGTGACAGCGTGATCCTTCGATACGTCGACAACCCGAACGGCTCGATGGACGACATCGCGGGCATCACGAACGCAGGAGGCAACGTCGTCGGGCTGATGCCACACCCGGAGCGGGCGAGTGACGCGCTGCTTGGCTCCGTCGACGGCCTGGTGCTGCTGCGCACGATGGTCGCTGCCGCCGCCGGCCTGCGCGTCGCGTGAGGGATCGCGGCATCGTCGGGCAGTCGTCGCCGGAGCAGCCGCTGCGCGAGCCCGCGCTGCACCGGGCCCTCGGGCTCACCGACGACGAGCTCGAGCAGATCGTCGGGATCCTCGGGCGAGATCCGAACTTGCTCGAGCTCTCGCTCTACGGAGTCATGTGGAGCGAGCACTGCTCGTACAAGTCGTCACGCCGCCATCTGCGGCGTCTCCCCACGACTGGTCGTCGCGTGCTGGTGGGGCCGGGAGAGAACGCGGGCGTGATCGACGCCGGGGACGGCATCGCGGTCGCGATCCGGATCGAGAGCCACAACCACCCGTCGGCGATCGAGCCCCACCAGGGCGCAGCGACTGGGGTCGGTGGCATCCTTCGAGACATCTTCACGATGGGTGCCCGACCACTCGCCGTGATGGACCCCCTGTTCTTCGGGCCACCTGACGACGCTCGGCAACGCTGGCTCTTGGAGGGGGTGGTCTCCGGGATCTCCTCGTACGGCAACTCGGTCGGCGTGCCAACCGTCGGCGGTGAACTGACCTTCGACCCGTGCTATTCGGGCAACCCGCTCGTGAACGTGCTGTGTCTGGGGGCGCTGCCCGTGGAACGCCTCGTCCTCGCCCGCGCGTCCGGAACCGGGAACCTCGTGGTGCTCCTGGGAGCGACCACTGGACGGGACGGGATCGGCGGAGTGAGCGTGCTCGCGTCGGCGGGGTTCCGCGGGGGCGACGGCGGTGCGAAAAGACCCAACGTCCAGGTCGGCGATCCCTTCACGGAGAAGTGCCTCATCGAGGCGTGCCTGGCTCTTCTGGACGCCGGGCTCGTCGTCGGGATCCAGGATCTCGGCGGTGCCGGCCTCGCCTGTGCGACGAGCGAGACCGCGGCACGCGGTGGGGTCGGGATGGACGTGGACGTGTCCGCGGTGCCTCGGCGCGAACCGGACATGGCTCCGTGGGAGGTCATGACCTCCGAGAGCCAGGAGAGGATGCTCGCGATCGTGACCCCTGAGGCGTGGCCGGCGGTCGGGGCCCTCTGCCGGCGCTGGGAGGTCCGCGCATCGGTGATCGGGACGGTGACCGGTGACACCTCGTGCGTGTCGCCGACAGGGCACCACCTGGACCAGCAGGGGGGGCGCCTGCGCATCCGCGACGGCGACGTCGACGTGTGCGACGTGCCCGCGGCGTCTCTCGCTGACGGCGCACCCGTGTACGACCGGCCGATGCGTGCTCCCGAAGACCTGCCGGCCCGGCTCGCCGACGATCCAACGGCGAGCGAGGGGTGCGGAGACTGCGGTGCAGATCTTCGGGCCATGCTCCTGGATCCGAGCTGGGTCTACCGTCAGTACGACCATCAGCTCTTCTTGAACACGGTGGTCGGTCCGGGCGGCGATGCGGCACTACTTCGACTGGCGGGGCCCGGCTTGCCTCCGAGCGAGCGGGGACTGGCCGTCACCACGGACTCGGCGCCGCGATGGTGCGCGATCGCGCCACGAGAGGGCGTGGGTCTCGTGCTCGCGGAGTCCGTCGCCAACCTCGCGTGTGTCGGCGCGATCCCCGTCGCGGTGGTGAATTGCCTGAACTTCGGGTATCCCGAGCACCCAGAGGTGATGTGGCAGCTCTCGGAGACCGTCGACGGGCTCGCCGACGCGTGCGGGGCCTTCGGCCTGCCGGTTGTCGGGGGGAACGTCAGCCTCTACAACGAGACCACAGGCGCAGACATCCTTCCCACGCCAGTGCTCGGAGTGCTGGGCCTCGTCGAGCGGCTCCGTCGCGCCCCGCCCTCGGCGGCGCTCTCCGAGGGCGCGAGCGTCGTGCTCCTCGGGTGGCGTCGCGCGGTCGGCGAGCTGGCGTACCCGCTGGGCGGCAGCCGCTGGGCGGTCGAGCGGAGGGGACGGCGGCATGGCGCGCTCCCGGCCCTCGCATATGGCCCCAATTCGCTCCTCTGCGCCTTCGTCCGCTCGCTCGTGGCGGCGATCGTCGCCGGCGAGCCTGGAGCTCCCGGGCTCGTGGAGGGTGTCCACGACGTCTCCGGAGGCGGGATCGCGGTCGCGCTCGCCGAGATGGCCATCGCCGGGGACGTCGGAGTTCGGGTCGTCGGTCTCGGTGGGCATTGCGAGCTCTTCACCGAACTGCCGTCACGCACCCTGGTCGCGACGACCCGCCCGACGGAGTTCTGCGCCCACGCCGCGAAGGCCGGTGTGCCGGCAGAAGTCATCGGGCTCGCAGGTGGCGCCAGGTTCGTCGTCGAGGGGCTCGTGGACGTCCCCCTGGCGGAGCTCGCCCAGGTCTCGGGCTCGCTGGCCGAGCGGCTCTCGCAGTCCTGAGCGAGCCTTCCTGTTCAGTTCCCGTTCAGGGAGCGATCGCGCAGCTCGGCCAGTACCTCGTCCGGTACGGAGAGGTCGCCTCCTCCCGTGCCGACCGCGAGGTCTGGCTTCACGACGCCGTGGTAGTCGGAGCCTCCAGTGGGGACGAGGCCGTTGCGCCGCGCCAGCGCGACGAGCGCAGCCCGCTCG
>JBOGGB010000513.1:0-8813 GCA_050743605.1 Acidimicrobiales bacterium | reverse complement strand
GTACGCGGGCGCCCGCAAGGCGTACATCATCGAGGAGCCGATGGCCGCTGCGATCGGCGCGGGACTGCCGGTCCACGAGCCGACCGGGAACATGGTCGTGGACATCGGCGGCGGCACGACGGAGGTGGCCGTGATCTCGCTTGGCGGGATCGTGACCAGCCAATCAGTCCGGATCGGCGGTGACGAGCTGGACGAAGCCATCGTGTCCTACGTGAAGAAGGAATTCAGCCTCGCGCTCGGCGAGCGCACCGCCGAAGAGATCAAGATCGCGCTCGGCTCCGCTTACCCGCTCGAAGAGGAGCTTCATGCGGAGATCCGGGGTCGCGACCTCGTCACCGGGCTCCCGAAGACGGTCGTCGTCTCCACCGAAGAGATCCGGCGGGCGATCGACGAGCCCGTCTCCGCGATCGTCGACGCCGTCAAGGTGACGCTGGATCGAACGCCCCCGGAGCTGGCCGCCGACATCATGGAGCAGGGCATCGTGCTCACCGGGGGAGGTGCGCTCCTCCATGGGCTCGGGTCCCGTCTGCAGCACGAGACGGGGATGTCCATCGTGGTAGCGAGAGACCCGTTGACTTGCGTCGCGGTGGGCAGCGGGCAGTGCCTGGAGGAGTTCGAGGCGCTCAAGCGCGTCTTGATCACCTCGTCGACGCGCTGACAGACGCGAGTCCGCAGTGGCGAGGGTCGCAAGGCCGAAGCGGGCGCGGCGCACCCTCACGACTCTGCTCGTCCTGCTGCTTCTCTCGGTCACCATCATCACGTTGGACGAGACGGGACGAGCCAAGTTCTTCACGTCGGGGATGAAGTCGCTGGCAAGCGATATCTACTCTCCGCTTAGGCATGGCGTGGACGGAGTGCTCGATCCCGTCGGCCGTTTCTTCGCGGGCGCCGTCGACTACGGTTCGCTCCAGCGGGAGAACGAGAAGCTCCAGGACCAGCTCCGTGCGCTCGAGAGCCGGCACTCGACAGCCTCCGGCAGCCAGCGGCAGCTGGCGGAGCTTCAGCGGCTGCAGGCGACGGACAGGCTTCCTTCCCTTTCCTCCCTCCCCGTGGTCGTCGCAGAGGTGACAGCTCAGAACATCTCGAACTTCGTCGCGACCATCGACATCGACAAGGGCGGAGACCAGGGCGTCCGGTCGGGAGACCCCGTCGTTGGGCCGGGCGGCCTCGTGGGCGAGGTGGTCACAGTGCACCACACCACTGCGACCGTCCGACTGCTCACCGACGGGAAGTCCGAGATCGGCGTGTCCTTCGAGCACGGGCAGCAGGCGACCCTGGTGGGGACCGGTGCGACCAGGACGCTCCAGGTGGAGTACGTGCCCGCCACAGCTGCGGTATCGCGTGGCGAGCGGATCGTGACGAGCGGGTTGCAGGGCGCGGTGTTCCCGCCCGGGATCCCCGTTGCGAAGGTGACCTCGGTCCACAGCTTCGTCGGAGCGGCCGACAAGCAAGTGTGGGCGAAGCCGCTTGCCGACCTGGGAAGGTTGAGCTACGTGGAGGTGGTCCAGTGGTCTGGAGCGTCCTGAGCGGAGGCGACATCCGGTGAGAGGCCGAGCCGCCGCCCGGGTGATCCTCGTCGTCGCGTTGGCATTGCTGTTCCAGACGACCGTGGTCCTCGACGTCCGCATCGGTGGGGTTTCGCCGAACGTCATGATCCTCTTGCCCATTGCCGCCGGCGTCGCAGCAGGGCCGATCGAGGGTGCCGGAGTAGGGTTCGTGGCCGGTCTCGCGGCCGACTTGCTCTCGCCGACGCCGCTCGGTCTGAGCGCCCTGGTCGGTACGATCGTCGGCTTCGGCGTGGGAGCCCTCTCGGGGGGCATGGTGCGTGAGGTGCGGGGACTCCCGACGGTGGTCGCGCTGGGTGCGAGTGCAGTGGCGGTCATCTTGTACGCCGTGCTGGGAGCACTACTCGGAGAGCCTCAGTTCCTCCATGTGAACCTGGCGCTGGTCGTCGCTGTGGTCGCGGTCGCCAACGCGCTGCTCGCGGGTCTCGCGGTGCGCCTGATGCGCCGAGCACTCGGCTCGCCTGCCGACCAGCTCGCCGCGGGCAGCATCCGGTGAAGCGACGCTCGATCCGGCATCCCTTTGGGGGCGGCCGCCTATTCCCGAGAGGGACCGCCCGGAGGAAGGGGCGCCTGAACAGGGTTCACATCAGGCGCCGAGCCCATCAGCTCCGGATGCGTCCACGCCGCAGTGTCAACGTCGCGGCCTTCGTGGGATCGCCGGAGGAGGTGCCCGCGAGGCCGCGCCTGCGCATGCGCGTGGTGGCCGCGATTGTCTTCATCCTCTTTGGCGTCATGGTGCTCCGGCTCTGGGACCTGCAGGTCATCAATCGTCACCTGTACGCGGCGGCAATCAATCAGGACTCACTGCGGACGGTCACAGTTCCGTCACCTCGAGGGCTGATCGTCGACCGCAACGACACGGTGCTCGCCGGCAACAAGGTTGAGAACGAGGTCGAGCTCTCCCGCGCCGAAGCGGGCTCCAATCCTTCGATCGTCGGGAGAGTGGCCGCCCTCTGCGGGATCTCACCCGAAGCCGTGCGTGCTGCGCTCACAGATCTCGAGTACAGCCCGTACGAACCGGTACCGGTCCTGCAGAACGCGCCCCCTGAGATCGTCGAGTACCTGGACGCGCACCAGGCCCAGTTCCCAGGAGTCACAGTCGTGCAGGTGACCGTTCGTGACTACCCGCAAGGGGGCACCGTCGGCACTCAGGTGCTCGGATACACAGGCCCCATCACAGCGACATATCTGAAGGACCATCCTGACGACGGCTACACGGAGACTTCGGAGATCGGCAAGACGGGCGTCGAGGCGGCGGATGAGCGGTACCTGCGCGGCAAGTCCGGGCGCGAGACGCTCGAGGTCACCCCCGCCGGCACAGAGGTCGGGGTCGTGCGGAGGAGCAAGCCCGCTCAGGGGAACACCGTCGAGCTGAACATCACACTGGGGCTTCAGGAGGATGTCCAGCAAGCGCTTGCCACAGACATCCTCACCGACCGCGCGGGGACCACATCCACATCGGGGAGCCATCCCGGCGCGACCAACGGCGCTGCCGTGGTGGCCAACGTGGAGAACGGCGACGTCCTCGCGCTCTCCTCGTATCCCTCCTATAGCCTCACAGAGTGGGTCGGCGGCATCTCGACCGCCGACTACGACGCCCTGCGACAGGGGTGCACCGTCGCCACAGGCAGTTGCCCGTTGAACGACTACGCGATCCAGGGCCTGTACACCCCGGGCTCCACGTTCAAGCTGGCGACGGCGACCGCGGCGCTGCAGGACGGCCTCATCACGCCCACGACGACGAAGGACGACACCGGAGTCTTCACAGTGCGGACACACGGTGACCCGACATGCACCTCCGGCTGCACCTTCCACGACGCGACAGATGCCGACGCCGGGGTCATCACAGTGCAGCTGGCGATCACCGAGTCCGATGACTTCTTCTTCTACACATTAGGCCTGCAGTTCTGGCTCGGGCGTTCCCACTACGGCGACACGGCCATCCAGGACGTCGCCAACGACTACGGCTTAGGCGATCTCACGGGCATCGACCTCCCCGGCGAAGTCCGCGGCCGCGTCGACAGCCAGCCGACCCGCGAGAAGCTCCACCGACTGACACCGAAGGGCTACCCGAACACGTCTTGGTACGCCGGGACAAACATCGAGATGGCCTTCGGGCAGGGCGGCACGGTCGTCACGCCCATCGCGGAGGCGGAGGCGTATGCCACGTTCGCAGACGACGGCCTCCGGCACCGGCCGGAGGTGGTCGGGGCGGTCGTCTCCCCGGGAGGGAAGGTCGTCGAGCGGATCGCTCCCAAGGTGACCGGGCACGTCTCGATGACACCGACCGACTACCAGGCGATGCTCCAGGGCTTCGTGGGTGCCATCCACACACCACGGGGCACGGCTTACCAGACCTTCCAGGCACTCTCGAACGTCCCGAGCTCGTACGTGATCGCGGGCAAGACCGGCACCGCGACAACCGCCACGACTCCGACAGCGCGTGCGCCGAACGCCTGGTTCGTCGGGTTCGGCCCGGTGGGTGCCCCCACGCAGTACGTGGTTGCCGTCGCGGTGGCCCAGGGCGGCTACGGAGCGGACGCCGCAGCACCAGCGGTCGCCAGGATCTTCAACTACTTGTACGCGCACCCGCCCTCCGCGTCCCTTGACTTGCCGACCTCCACGCGACAGCCGTCGCTCACTCCGGCGAGATCGAGCTCGACGCCGGGCACATCGACGCCGACCACGACCACCGCCACAGCTGCGGCGGGCGCCACAGGCCAGGCTGCCGCCCACCCACCCCCTGCGCAGGGGGTGCGGGCGCGCCGGCAGGCGGCGCGCGGCGAGCGGACGCCGCCGTAGGGGGTTTGGCATGGACCACCTCGTGGGACCCGCGGCCCGTTCCCGCCGGTCACTCTGTCCACTCCTGAACAGAGGTCCGGTCGATCGCGCCGCCTCGGAAAGGCGCCCTGCTCCTCCCGGCAGGAGGTACCATTGGGGAGCTGGGAGGTGCTCGGTTTGGCAGCAGAGAAGCTGGTGTCGCGAGTCGAGCGGCTCCTTGCTGCGTCAGCTGCCCTCGTCGAGCGGGCCCGCGAGGGGCGGCCCGCTCTCGACCATCTGACTTTCGCATCGGTGGCCGTGACGACCATCCCTCACGCCGATGGCGTGCTCGGGGAGCTGACACCGGAGGGTGACCATCTTGGCCGGCTCGATGCTGAGCGGGCCGCACGGCCACCTGGCCTGCAGCCGAGGATCTGGCTCGAAAGGGCTGACTCTCGCGTGCAGCGCGCGCCGGGGCCCCTGTTGCATGAATTGATCGAACGCGACGGCATCCTGGGTGGAGCCGCTGATCGTCTGAGGCCGCCAGGCCGATGCCGTCGCCGCGCACGCCGGATGGCGGGCGACATAACACGTCGAAGGAGGGATCTCCCTCATGGAGGACCTGGAGAGCGGGAGGGCCACGGTCGGCCCCCCAGTGGTGAGCGACGCTGCGCCCACGACCGACGAGCGGCGTCGGGAGCAGCCGTGTGCGGAGGGTGACGGTGCGGGCCACACCGAGCTAGGAAGGGCGCAGGAGGCGCCATCGCGCCCGCGGATCGGCGACACGAGGCCCGCACCCGTGGTGCGAACGGTCGTCGCGCCGGTCCCCGTCCTGCAGCCGTCCGAGGGGGAAGAGGAGGCCGCGGCGCTCGACGGGGAGGTACCGGGGGATGGCGATGTCGCGCCGGGTCCCTCGAGACGTCGGCGCAAGAGGGGCGGGAGGGAACGCAAGAGTCGTTCGACCGGTCGCTATCTGATCTGCGTCCATGTCCAACCCGGGGTCTCCCAGATCGCGCTCCTCGAGGGCCGTTCCCTGGTCCAGCACTTCGTATCCCACGCGCAGGACGAGACGACCCAGATCGACGGGAACATCTACGTGGGTCGTGTCCAGAACGTGCTCCCGGGCATGGAGGCAGCGTTCGTCGACATCGGCATCCCGAAGAACGCGGTCCTCTACCGCGGCGACGTGCGCTACGACACCGACGACGTCGAGTCTGGCGGCCGAGGTCCCGAGCCCAGGATCGAAGAGGTGCTCCGGCCGGGACAGCTGATCCTCTGTCAAGTCACGAAGAACCCGATCGGAGCGAAGGGGGCACGACTCACCCAAGAGGTCTCCTTGCCCGGGCGGTTCACCGTCTTCGTTCCGAACAGCGATGCAGTGGGGATCTCCAAGCGACTCGGCGACAACGAACGGCGCCGGCTGCGCAAGATCGTGGACGCCGTCCGCTCCCCCGGTCATGGGCTAATCGTCCGTACGGCGGCGGAAGGTGCCACAGAGGAAGAGCTACGCCGCGACGTCGAGGGGCTGCTCCAGCAATGGATCTCGATCGAGCGTGCAGCCGCGCGCCTGAACGGGCCGGGTCTCTTGTACAGCGAACCGGAGCTTGCGGTCCGCATCCTGCGAGAGGAGCTGAACAGCGAGTACCGGGGAGTGATCATCGACGACCCCATCCTCTTCGGCCAGGTGCGCGAGTACGTCGAGATGGTCAGCCCCGACCTCTCGGATCGGGTCGAGCTCTACGATGTTGCGGCCGAGGGTCAGCCGCTCTTCGACCGCTATCACGTCCACGAGCAGCTGCACAAGGTGCTCGACCGCAAGGTGTGGCTGCCATCCGGAGGCTCGCTGATCATCGAGCGTACCGAGGCGCTCACCGTGATCGACGTCAATACGGGTAAGAACGTCGGCAAGAGCAACCTCGAAGAGACCGTCTTCCGCAACAACCTGGAGGCTGCCGACGAGGTGGCGCGTCAGCTCCGTCTCCGGGACATCGGCGGCATTATCGTCATCGACTTCATCGACATGGAGCTGAAGGAGAACCGTGAGAAGGTCGCGGCGGCCTTGCGGACGGCGCTCGCACGCGACAAGACCAGGACCCAGGTCTTCGACATCTCCGAGCTGGGGCTCGTCGAGATGACCCGCAAGCGGATCTCGGAGGGTCTGATCGAGTCCGTCTCCTCGGAGTGCGAGGTCTGCCACGGCCGGGGGATCGTCCTGGACGCGTCGGTCCTCTGACCGCTCTCGGGGTAGACTCACCCTCCTATGTATGCCGTGATCCGAAGTGGAGGAAAGCAAGAGCGTGTCGCCGAGGGCCAGCGCGTCCGCTTGGAGCTCCTCGGCCAGCCCGTGGGGACCGAGGTCGCCCTTGAGCCGGTCCTCGTCGTCGGTGAGGGCGGGGAGGTCCGTGCGACCTCCGACCAGCTCGCCGAGGTCACGGTTACCGGCCGTGTGGTCGGCGAGGAGCTAGGCCCCAAGATCAGGGCCATGACCTACAAGTCGAAGACCAATCAGCGGCGCCGGTGGGGGCACCGCCAGCGCTACTCGACGGTGGAGATCGTCTCCATCGCAACTCGCTGAAGACCTGAGGACGGAGGACCGATGTCGAAGACCAAGGGCGGCGGCTCGACGCGTAACGGCCGTGACTCCAACGCGCAACGCCTGGGAGTCAAAGCGTTCGACGGGACGTCGGTACGAGCCGGTGCAATCCTCGTCCGCCAGCGCGGTACCAAGTTCCACCCCGGCGCGAACGTCGGACGGGGCGGGGACGACACCCTGTTCGCCACCGCCGAGGGGGTCGTGAAGTTCGCCACGCGCAAGGATCGCAAGCTCGTCGACGTCCTGCCGAGCTGAGCGCGCGGCCGTGCGGCGGCGTGCAGCGCCGTCGGATATCTGCGTCTCACGCGACCACAGAGTGTCGACGCCTTGGGCGCGTCGTCTGGATGATCGCCTCCTACCGGGCTGTCGTCGGGCACGCCCTGGACGGAAGCGGCAGGCACCTGGGTAGGCTCAAGACGAGTGAACCATTCGGTGACGGACGACGGCTACCACCCACCGGTGGAGGAGTACCTCCAGACGGTGCACTCCTTGAAGGAGGAGGGGACTCCGCCGATCCAGGCACGCATCGCCGAACGTCTTGGCCGCTCTGCACCCTCGGTCTCCGAGATGCTCGACCGGCTCGCGGAGGACGGCTACGTCCGCAGGGAGGGCCGCGTCATCGAGCTCACCGACAAGGGCTCGAGGCTGGCGGAGAAGGTTGTGCGCAAGCACCGCCTTGCTGAGCGCCTGCTCGCCGACGTGATCGGGCTCGAATGGCCGAAGATCCACCGCGAGGCGGGCCGATGGGAGCATGTGATCTCCGACGATGTCGAAGCTCGGCTGGTCCTGCTGCTGGGCAACCCTGCCACCTGCCCCCACGGCAATCCGATCCCGGGCTCTGGCACCCCTCTCGCCGACGGCGTCCAACACCCGCTCTCAGAGGCCGAGACCGGCGATCGGGTGCGGCTCGAGCGGATCACCGAGGACGTCGAGATGGACATGGAAGCGCTTGTCTATCTCGACGCTCACCGGTTCGTCCCCGGCACCACGGTGACGGTCGTCTCTCGGGCACCGGACGGCACGCTCATGCTCGACGCCGGCGGGTCGACCATCGCGATCGGCGCGCACCTGGCTTGCCGCCTCTACGTGACGACCCCCTAGCGCGGACCGCGCGCTTTAGCGCTGCTCGCTCTTATCGGCAGCCCGCCCCGCCTTAACCCCGCCCGGGGTGGAGTACCCTCGGCCCGAGCCGCCACCGGAGCGAAGGAGGCATCGTGGAAGCCCTTCCCCGAACCTCTGGTCCAGAGCAGTCGCGAGGTGGTCACCTGTCGCCACTTGTCCGCCCGGGTGCCACGTCCAAGGAGGTCCGCTACGTCGCCGACGTCCTCGTGACGATGGACGAGGAGGGTCACGTCTTCCAGCCCGGAGCGCTCGACGTCGTCGGTGGGCGGATCACGTGGGTCGGTCCGACCGAAGACGCCCCGACGCCCGCCTCCTTCTCGGAGCGACGGGTCGGTGGGCTCGTCATGCCCGGGCTCGTGAATGCCCATGCCCACTCGCCGATGACCCTCCTGCGCGGCGTCGGCGAGGGGTTGCCGCTCGAGCGATGGCTCGCGGACGCGATCTGGCCGAGAGAAGCGCGGCTCACGCCCGAGGACGTGTGGTGGGGAATGCAGCTGGGCTCAGCCGAGCTCCTGCGAGCCGGGGTCACGACCACGTGCGAGCACTACGTCCACCCGCGTGCAGTCGCAGACGCCGCGCTCGCTGCCGGGATCCGCTGCGTCGTCGCCCCCGGGATCATGGCCCTCCCCGGAGCCGGACCGGGCGCGACGTGGGAGCGGCTCCTCGAGGACGCGGGGCAGGTCCACGGGGAGCTCGAGGGGTGCGAGGGGCGTCTCCGGGTGGGCCTCGGCCCGCACTCCGCCTACGCACTGCCGGCCGAGGGGCTGGCTGCG
>JBOGGB010000512.1:0-5066 GCA_050743605.1 Acidimicrobiales bacterium | reverse complement strand
AGCACGTTCACCGGGAGATCTCCACGGGTCAGGTGCGCCCGTAGCCTCGCTCCTGCACGCGTTGACGCTCCTCGTCGGAGACCTTGACGTTCGTCGGAGCGAGCAGGAAGACCTCGTCGGCAACCTTCTCCATCTCACCGCTCAACGCGTACGTGACGCCGCTGCAGAAGTCGATCATGCGTCGCTGCAGGTCTCGCTCGGCCACCTGGAGGTTCACGATGACCGGACGGTTCGCCTTCAGACAGTCGGCGATGTCCTTCGCGTCGCCGAAGCGCGTCGGCGCGACGACCTGGACTCGCGCCGCCTCCCCCGCGCTCATTGGTCGTATGACCGGCTGGCGGGTCGTGACAGGGCCTGAACCGAACGCGGGAGCCAGAGGCGAGCTCTCACGCGGGATCGTCCTGATCCGGCTGACCGGCACGGAGGCCGCATGCTCCTCTTCGGCGTAGTCGTGCTGGTGCGCGGCACGAGGCTCGGGACGCGTCGCGGGAGCGAAGCTGCGCTGCTGATGGTCGTCGAGCTCGTCGTACTCGTCGTACTCGTCCTCGAGCAGCCCGAGATAGACCATGGTCTTCTTCAAGAAGGTGGGCATCGCATGTCTCCTCGCCGCGTAGCGTACCGCCTCCCCCGCCGATCGGGCGGACACTGCCCGGTCACGTTGCGATCACGCGACGGGCGGGGCGATTGCCGAAGAGCGCCCGTCCCACGCGGACCATCGTGGAGCCCTCAGCCACGGCGAGCTCTAGGTCGTCGCTCATCCCCATCGACCGCTCGCGGAGACCGAGGTCGTCGGCCAGGGCTCGCACCGCCCGGTACGCGAGCCGCGCGCCGTCGGGATCGGTCGGCGCCACCGTCATGAGGCCGCGAACGTCCAGCTGAGCGGAGCGCAGCTCCGCGACCAGCGCAGGCACGGCCGCCGGCCTGCAGCCGTTCCGACCCGGGACCGCCGTGGCGTCTACCTCGACCAGCACGACCGCCCCCGGGCTCCGCCGCGCGATCGCCTCGCCCTCCACCGCCCTTGCGACGCCCTGCCAGCACGAGACGAGAGGGGCGAGAGCTGCCACCTTGTTGCGTTGGACGGCGCCGAGGAAGTGCCAGCGCAAGCCGCCTCCCGCATCGCACCCCGGGCTGCGCCCGTCCGCAGGGGCCGGCACCTCCCCCGCTCCGGCGATTCGCGGTTTCGAGGCACGGATCGCCTCATCCTTCGAGAGCAGCTCCTGCGCGTAGTTCTCCCCCACGTCGGCGAGACCGGCACACACCGCCGCACGGACCGCCTCCGCGCCGAAGCCCTTGGTCACGGCCACCACACGGACCACGCCGGGATCGCCACCCGCGTCTGCGATCCGCGCCCGCACCCGCTCCAGCGCCGCCGTCACGGCGGCGAGCCCTGGGGCCCCTCCGGGGGCCATGCCGGGCGGGCCGCTCAGCGAAGGAACGACGGCACGTCGAAGTCGTCGTCGTCGAGGTCGAGGTTGCCGTTCTCGTGAGACTCGCCGAAGATGTCGACCGCCGGCACGGCGGCCTCGAGCCCCAGCGACACCTCGGACCGCTCCGCCGGTCGGGATGCCTCCTCCCACCGTTCGAAGCCCGCGGCGATCACCGTGACCCGCACCTCGTCGCCCAGGTTGTCGTCGATCACGGCGCCGAAGATGATGTTGGCGTCGGCGTGCGCGACGCCGTGGATGATCCCGGCCGCCTCGTTCACCTCGAACAGGCCTAGGTCGCTGCCGCCCGCGATGTTGAGGAGGACGCCGCGGGCGCCTTCGATCGAGGCTTCCAGGAGCGGGCTCGTGATCGCCGCGCGGGCCGCGTTCACCGCCCGGCCCTCCCCGCTCGCATTGCCGATGCCCATGATCGCGGTCCCCGCGTTGAGCATGATCATTCGCACGTCGGCGAAGTCGGTGTTGATGAGCCCCGGCACGGTGATGAGGTCGGTGATCCCACGAACCCCCTGGAGGAGAACTTCGTCCGCCATCTTGAACGCGTTGACCATCGACGTCTTCTCCGTCGACACGGTGAGAAGGCGGTCGTTGGGGATGACGATGAGGGTGTCGACCTGCTCTTTCAAGTCCTGGATGCCCTTCTCGGCCTGCATCGCCCGGCGCCGCCCCTCGAAGGTGAAGGGCCTCGTGACCACGCCGATCGTGAGCGCTCCGAGGTTCTTGGCGATCTCGGCGACCACGGGCGCCGCGCCGGTGCCCGTGCCCCCGCCCTTTCCCGCGGTGATGAAGACCATGTCCGCGCCCTGGAGCGCCTCCTCGATCTCGCCCCGGTGCTCCTCGGCGGCCTGACGCCCGAGCTCGGGGTCGCTGCCGGCCCCCAGGCCTCTGGTGAGCTGGCGGCCGATGTCGAGCTTCAGGTCCGCATCGCTCATGAGCAAGGCCTGGGCGTCGGTGTTGGCAGCGATGAACTCGACGTGCTTCAGCCCGGCGTCGATCATCCGGTTCACCGCGTTGACGCCGCCGCCTCCGACGCCGACCACCTTGATCAATGCGAGGTAGTTGCTCTGTGACGGAACGGCCATGTGCTCCCTCGATGCTGTGACGACGCCGGCCGGTCGCAGACAGTCCGTGACCGCCCTGGCGGCCGACCAGGAAGCGGGCTCCACGGCGCCACGACCGTCAACCTGACGCGTAGGTCGACGTCTGCGCAACGCGGCCCGCCGACACCATAAGGGAGCGACCAAGCTCGGTCAAGCGGCCCGCACGTCGGCCGGCGCCCTCTCCGTGGGTCGGAGGTGCTCAGGCCTTCACGAAGGGCGCGGCAGGAGAGGCCACGTCGATCGTCGAGCCCGACGCAAGGGCCGCGCCCTTCAGGATCGCCGCAACGTCCTCGTACTTCTGCGAGAGCTGCTCCGTCGACCCCAAGTAGACGGTCACGGGGGAGGTCAACTCGAGGGTGACCTCCCCGCGGCGGGTCTGGCTGGCGCTCGCGACCTGGTCGGCAAACGCCTTGGGGAGCGACGACACCACCCTCAGCGTCGCACGGATCCCGCTCGTCTCGGACCCCGGGCTGCCCGCAGGACGCGGGACCGCGACGCCGGGAAGCCCCGCGGGCGCGCCCGCCTGGCGCGCGAGGACCCTTCCGGTCCGGTCCACGAGGGCCCACCCGGCCGACGCGGCGGCGTCCTTCACCGCGGCGACGGGCGTCCGCTCCCGCACGACGATGCGGACGCCGTCCGGCCACTGGCGCGTCACGGTCGCATCGGCGACCCAGGGGAGCCGCTCCACGCCGGCGACGGCTGCTGCCCCGACGTCGATCAGCGGCGGATGGTTGGTGAGCCCTGCCGCAGCCTCGATCTGCCCAACGGGAGTGTGAGTCGAGCCCACCACCGTGACCACCCGCGCCGCGAACAGGCTCGAGTGGAGCGCCCACCAGCCGGCGACCACGACCGCCGCGATGCAGAGCGCGGCGAGCGCGACGTGTAGCCGTCGCCGAGCTTCGGCGCGCAGGACCGCCGCGCGCCGGGCGCGGATGCGCGGGTCGACGGGCGAGCCACCACCGGCAGCGCGAGGCGCTCGGTCCGAGGTGCGCACCGCCGTGGTGCGCCGCACGATCGCGCGACGCGCCTCGGGGCGGGTCCGGGTGGTCGCCCTCACGGGCCGACCGTCGTCGGGGCGGGGCCGTCACCGGCGAGCGGGTCTTGGCCGAACCCGACCAGCTTTACCTCGGGACGCAGGAGGACCCCGGTCGCCGCGCTCACCGTGCGCCTCACGTGAGTCATCAGGGCAACGACGTCTGCCGCCCTTCCTCCCTCGTCGGCCTGGATGAAGTTGGCGTGCTTGTCGGACACGCGTGCGGTCCCGAGGCGGAAGCCCTTCAGCCCCGCCGACTCCACCAGGCGCCCAGCGGAGTCCCCGGGGGGGTTCGTGAACACCGACCCGGCGTTGCTCCCCCCCGGCTGGTGCTCGCGTCGCCAGCGAACGATCTCCGAGATGACTCGCCTCCCCTCCGCGGCGTCGCCGCGTCGGGCGGCGAGCTCGGCCCACACCACCACCTCCGCGTCGCCCAGCGACGAGTTGCGGTACGAAAGATCCAGGCGGGCGGCATCGGCTTCAACGGGGCCGCCTCCCGCGAGGTCCACCGACCTGTAGCGGAGGAGGCAGGACGCCGTGTCGGCGCCATGGCCTCCTGCGTTCATCTTGAGCGCGCCGCCAACGGTCCCGGGGACCCCAACCGCCCATTCCAGCCCCCGCAACCCGGCCTCGACCGTCCTTCGGGCCAGCACCGGCAACCCGAGCGCAGCGCCGGTGCGCACCACGGCAGCGGTCTCGGCCTCTCCGGGATCCCGGGCACCCAGGACCTCGAGCGACGCCAGCTCGCCACCCGGGCGCACCACCACGCCGGCGAACCCGCTGTCGGCGACAAGCAGGTTGGATCCGTTCCCGAGCACCAGCACAGGCACCTGCCCCGCCGCGCCGAGCGAGGACAGCGCCTCTTGGAGCGCGACCAGGTCGGCCTCGTTCTCGACGTCGACGAGCAGAGCTGCGTCCCCCCCGACGCGGTAGGTGGTGCGCGCGCCCAGCGGCGCGCCCAGTCGCGCCCGAGGCCCGACGCGCGCCGCGAGCGCTGCCATGACCTCCCGGCACGCCCGAGCCGGATCAGGGACGGCCCTGGCAGCGGCCGGCGTCGGCCTCACTCCCCCGCCTCGGCACGCGTGGACACCAGCTCCCCTGGCAGGGTGGTGAGGTCGCCGGCCCCGAGGGTGACGCAGAGATCGCCTGGCCGCAGCACCGCCGCGACCGCGGCGCGCAGCTCCTCTCGCTGCGGGAGGTAGGCGACCTGGCGGGATCCACCCCGGCGATGAACCGCGTCCGAGACAAGCCGGCCGGACACCCCGGGTACGGGGGGCTCCCCCGCGCTGTAAACGTCGGTGACGAAGACGACATCCGCCTCGTCGAAGGCAGACGCGAACCCCTCGGCCAGCGCGGCCGTCCGGCTGTAGCGGTGAGGTTGGAAGACAGCGACGATGCGCTGCCACCCCCCGGCCTTCGCCGCCGCGAGGGTGGCGCGGACCTCGGACGGGAGGTGCGCGTAGTCGTCCACGAAGGTCACACCAGCCGCGT
>JBOGGB010000511.1:0-3852 GCA_050743605.1 Acidimicrobiales bacterium | reverse complement strand
TCTCGTGGTCCGCGTCGGGTCGCGACCTCGCCGTGAGCACCGTCGCCCACCGCGCCAAGGGTGGCGGCATCGCTCGGGTCGTCGTTCTCGCCGTCGGTTCACCTCGCGCCCACGTGGTGGCGAGCAGCCGCGCGTACGGGTTCGAGATGGCCGGCTGGTGGCCTGACGGCAATGGGCTCTTGTACTGGCGAGACGAAGGCTTCTCGGCATCGATCGCCGCCGACGGCCTCCCGCTCGTCAGTCAGGATCTCTCCTCTGGTCGCACCCACGTCCTCGCGACGACGCTGCCCTACTCCGAGTGGCTGGCTTGGGCGCCGGACCGAAGGACGCTGGCGGTCGTCGTCGGCCCCGATCGCGTCGTGTGGAACGGCGCGAAGCGCGTCGCGCTTTGCCACGTCGTGTCGGGCACCTGTCGACCCGAGCCTCAGCCGAATGGATCCACGTCGATCGATCCAGCGTGGAGCGACCACGGCCGTTTGTACTTTGCCCGCTCCACCGGCTCCGCCGCTTACTCGATGGGGCCCCCGCCGAGGATCCACGGGCTCGCGCCTCGTCAGTCGTTCAGCTGGGAGGCGTCGGAGGCTTGGGCAGCCGCCGGCACGCTCGAGGCGGTTCGGGCCAAGGATGGTGCCCAGCGGCCGCCGCGGGCGGTCGGTGGCGCTTCTGGCGGGCAGGCGCCGACGCCGGCAGGCGCCAACCTGCTCTTCGTGCGCTCGGGAGCGCTGTGGCTGCTCCGTGGGGGGTCCTCGGTGCCGACCGAGCTCGCCGGAGGCCTGGGAACGTATGGCCCGGCGGAACCCGGCTACTACGGCTACATCGCCTGGCACGACACCTTTGCCTGGCACGCCTGACGTGCCGAGCGCCCCGAGGTATTTCATCTTTCAGCGATAGGCTCGCAAGGCGATAAATATTGGCGCATGCGGGTAGAGCTACCTCGAGGAGGCGTCGTCGCACACCGGTGCCGTCGTGGGTGCCAGGGTGCGGGAAGGGAGCCGACCATGAAGGCCCGCAAGCTGCCGGGAGTACGAGGACTGCCGAGGAGACTCACAAGGGGCGGGGTCACCGCCCGACGGCGCGGTCTCGGCCTCGTGCAGGCGACTGGTCGCGGGTGCATGCTGCTCGAGCGAGGCGCGGCCCGGCTCTGCCGGCGAGTGCTCGGCTGCAGCTGCGCCGGCGGCGTCATCGCGAGGTGCGACGACCGGTGGGTGTCGCTCCCCGGAGACCCTGTCATTCCTGCCGATGGCCTCGGGACGGTGGCGGCAAGGCAGGCGCCGCAGGCGCCCGTCGGTGCGAGCGACCTCGCGGTGCGGGCGCGGACCCTCCTCGAGCAGCTCGGGTCCGCGCCGGGGGCCGTCGCTGCCGCGCTGCACGCCTCCGGGATGCGAACGGGCCCCCGCGATGCGGGGACCACCCCCGTCGCGCGCTATCTCTCGGCGGTCGTCTGTGCCGATCCCGGTGTGCGGTCCGTCATCTGCGACGGCCGCACGGCGAGGGTGGTCCGGGTGAACGGTCACGCGGAGTCGCTCGCGCTCCCCGCGGCGGTGGTGACCTTCATCGAGGCCTTCGAGTACGGGTGCTACCCGGAGCTCCATCGCTCATCTCGTGGAATGCAACGCACGGCAAGGAGAGGGTCGACATGCTGATCGTCGAAATCGTCGCAGGCGTCCTCGTGGTTGCACTGGCGGTCGTAATGGCAGTGTGCGGCGTCGTAGGACTGCTCGGGATCATCGGAGCAGTGCGGATCGTCCGCTGCAGCCACTGCAGGCGCATCGCGCTCAGCACGGCCTCGGCGCCGCTGCGGTCGTGCTCGCGCTGCCGCCATGGCTGGCTGCTCCATCCGCTGTACCAGATGCAACATGCCCATCGCGGATCGCCTCGGCTCGAGTCCGCGGTCGGGCCGACTCGTCCCGACGGGTGCGCGGGCGCAGTGCGCTCCTTCAGGAGCCCGCGAGGACATCATTGAGCACGGCTCCTGAGCCTTCGAGCACGATGGTCCAGGAACGTGCCGAGGTGCCAGGCAGATCCACGGCGCTCCGGGCCGGGTGGTCGTCGAGCTCCCTTCGGTCGCGGCGGGAGCGCGGGTCGGATCGATCCGGCCGGGGCCTTGGGATCAGAGCCGGTTGACGAGCACTCAGGTCGTACCCAGCTCGGGCTGGCCTGCCACGTCGGCGCCGTCCGATCTCCTCCCACTCCGGAGCGCACCGGGCTCACCCGGTAGACCGTGGCGCCGCTGGACGGGAGCCAGGCCGTCCCAGGCACGCGGAAGCTCCAGTGCAAGACGTTGCAGCTCCTCGAGGTGGAGGGCGGAGAGGGCCTCCAGACGGGCCGCACCCTCCGCGGTGAGGGACAAGCGGACGACCCGGTGGTCGTCGCTGCCTCGCGCACGCCGCACCAGACCGGCGGCCTCGGCCCTGTCGACGAGTTCGACGGTGCTGTGATGACGAAGGAGCAGATGGTCCGCGACTTCGCCGATGGTGGGCTCGACAGGTCCCGCGTGGCCCCGGATGGCCAGCAGCAATTGGTGCTGTGCAGGAGTCAGCCGGGCCGAGCGGGCTTGGCGGGCGCTCCAGCGTTCGAAGTGGCGCAGCCCAGTCCTGAGGCTCAGCAAGCGAGCGTAGGCGGCATCAGGGAGTGGCACCCCTTCTACGATAACATCGGGAGACGATGAATCACCGCCCCCCACGCCAGATTTCCCACATTTCCATCGCTCCACGATAGAATGGCGAGGTTCTCGACCCACCGATCCTGGGGCGCTCCTGCTGATGCGGAGGTGAGCCTCGGCGAGCCCCGCCGTCGAATGATGCTGCTCGCCCTCTTCGGAGTGATCCTGGGCGGGGTCGGAGGCGTGGCCGCCTTCGTCGTCGTACGCCTGGTCGCCCTGATCAGCAACCTGGCGCTTCTCCACCGTGTCGGGTTCAAGCTTCCGAACCTGCGACACTTCCAACCCTCACCTGACCTCATCGTCGTCGCGCTCGGCGGCGCACTGGTCGTCTCGCTCCTCGCGCTGTGGAGCCCGGTGATCAAGGGGCACGGGATCCCCGAGTCGCTCGAGGCCATCGTGCTCCGGGAGAGCAGGATCCGGCCCCGAGTCCTCCTGGCGAAGCCGCTCTCGGCTGCGGTGGCGATGGGGACGGGAGGGCCGTTCGGCGCGGAGGGCCCGATCATCGTGACCGGCGGGTGCATCGGGTCGCTCCTCGGCCAATGGGTCAGAGTGTCGCCAGCCGAGCGACGGATCCTGCTCGCGACCGGCGCGGCGGCCGGGATGGCCGGGGTGTTCGACACCCCCGTCGCCGCAATAATCATCGCCTTCGAGCTCCTCCTCTTCGAACGCTCGCTCCGGGCGCTCCTGCCGCTCGTGTTCGCGACCAGTCTCGCCGCCGAGATCCACACGCTGCTCCTGGGCGGCCATCCCCTCTTCGCCGTCAGGATCCCGCTGTCCTACTCGGGATCCGAGCTGCCGCTGTTCTGCATCGTGGGGATCGCGTCTGGGGCCCTCGCCATCCTTCTCAACAGAGGGCTCTTCGCGTTCGAGGGGGCCTTCCGGCGTCTTCCGGGTTCCGAGTTCTTCCATCCGCTCGTCGGCGCCGTCGGGTTCGCCACCATCGGCTTTGCGGTCCCCGGGTCCCTCTCCGTGGGGTACTGGGCGATCTCCGACGCCGTGAACGGAAGGTTCCTTCTCGGGGCCGCGGCCACCCTCTGCGTGGCCAAGCTCTTC
Source organism: Acidimicrobiales bacterium (assembly GCA_050743605.1). GTDB lineage: Bacteria > Actinomycetota > Acidimicrobiia > Acidimicrobiales > RAAP-2 > JAJYVT01. Next base: position 137 of record JBOGGB010000511.1, on the reverse strand, counting down.
TCCTGGTGGATCTCGCTTGCCTCCAACACCTCGGGTGGCACCCTCGCCCCGATCTTTCTCGTGGGGGCGACGATGGGCGAGATGCTGGGCATCGGGTTCGCGCACCTGTTCCCGTCGCTGCACGTGGCTCCCGCGGC
>JBOGGB010000510.1:0-1590 GCA_050743605.1 Acidimicrobiales bacterium | reverse complement strand
GGGTCGGACCGGGATCGGTGGCGTGCTGGCGTCGCGCACCGCCTCTGGCGGGAGGTCGGAGCGGAGCTGGAGCAGCTCGCGCCGAGGTTGCAGCCCGCGGCGGACGAGGTCTCTCGCGCGCCGCTCGGTGGGTGCCCGCAGCCACGCACCTACGCACCCGCCGCCGCGCGTCGCGATCGCGTCGAGCGCGGCGTCCACGAGCGCGCCGTGCACGTCGTCGGGATCGTGGCGCCGGTCCGCCCCGACGACCGTCTCGAGGTTCCATGAGCCGTCGCGCTGCAGTAGCGACGAGAAGCCCTCGAGCGTTCCGGCGCCGCCGCGTGCGAGCAGTACGAGCTCGTCGGGGCGCGGGTCCTCGCCGAGCGAGAGCCGGGCCTGGTCGCTCAGCTCGATGAGCCCGTCTGCATCTTGCGCGTCAGCGAGGAGGCGCTGGGCTTCGGCTCGTTGCGTGGAGTCGGCGGACCCGAGCACCTGCACGCTGATGGAGTGCGCGGCAGCGGGTGGCACGGCGTCGGGCAGCACGGCAGCAGGCTACCGGTGCGCCCCTGCTCGGCCGTACATCGCTACGCTCGACCGGCGATGGCGGCACGCGGCAGCGCGAAGGCTCGGGCAAAGGTGGTGGCGGCGCGACTTGCTGCCGAGTACCCCGGTACCGCGAAGGAGCTCTGCGCGCTGCGCCACGAGGACGTGTTCCAGCTGCTCGCCGCGACGATCCTCTCTGCGCAGACGACCGACGCCCGAGTGAACCTCGTGACTCCCGCCCTGTTCGCGACCTACCCGAGCGCGCGGACGCTTGCGCGCGCAGAGCCCGAGCGGCTCGAAGCGCTCATCCGTTCGACGGGGTTCTTCCGCTCGAAGTCGAAGAGCCTGCTCGGCATGGCCCAGGCGCTCGTCGAGCGCTTCGGAGGCGACGTTCCGTCGTCGATGGAGGACCTGGTCACCCTTCCGGGCGTGGGCCGCAAGACGGCCAATGTCGTGCTCAGCGTGGGGTTCGGCAAGCCAGGGTTCGCCGTCGACACGCACGTCGGCCGGCTCTCGCGGCGTCTCGGTCTCACGACCTCGGCTGATCCCGAAGTGGTGGAGCGCGACGTCGACGCGCTCGTCCCTCCAGGGGAGCAGGGAGCGCTCAGCCTGCGGCTCATCCTCCATGGTCGCGCCGTCTGCGTGGCGCGCACCCCGCGTTGCACGACATGCGTGCTTGCCGACGTGTGCCCCTCGGCACAGCTGCCAGCCTGACCAGGAGGTTCTCCGGCGCCTTCGGGACCCCGAAGCGGATGGAGGTGCCAGGAGCGCCCGGCTCGTCGTCTGTGGACCCCGAAACGTTGTCTGCGGCAATTGCGCGGCCGTGAACTCGTTGTAAGATGAACATGGAACCGGTTCCCGCCACCTGGTTCCAGATGAGCGAAGCGCCGGGATCCGCCGCCTGGCCCCGCTCCGACGACGGCGCCCTCGGGGCGCCGTCGTCGCGCCCCGGCACATGAGCATCGGGGAGGTGCGGCGGCGCATCGAGACGTGGTGGTACCCTCGGTGTTACCCTGGTCCTGTGGTGACCAAGCGATCGGTATCCCTGTCGGACGACGTGGCGAAGGC
>JBOGGB010000509.1:0-3523 GCA_050743605.1 Acidimicrobiales bacterium | reverse complement strand
GGGGACCCGCGCACGCTGCACCCCTACGAGGAGACGCAGCGCGCCGCGGGCGCTGACCTCCGAGACGCGCTCGGCGACGGTTATGTCGTGATCGCGATGACCATCGGCAGTGGTGCCGCTCCCTTGTGGGTGCCGAAAACTACATCCAGCCCCGCTACCAGGGACTTTCGTTTCGCGGCGATCAGGGTACTGGAGCGCACGACGCGGACCCCCTCGAAGGTACGGCGGCTGGTACGAGAGGTTGTCCCGCTGAGCGTGGAAGTTTGAACTGACGGTCCCCCGCCTGAGACCTGCCTACTGGTAGGTGTCGGGCGTCCTGACAAGACATCCCAACTCAGGAAGGGGACCGCCGTGAAGAAGAACTACCAGATGACCGTCCACGCCGGGCGGACCACGCCGAAGAAGCCCACGATCGAGCGCGCTGTCGACCAGGCGGCGCTGAGAGGGCTGCCCGACACCGTCACCATCGCCATCGCCGACCTCGCTGGGGAGCTCGAAGAGGGTCTCTTGGCCTTCGCCGTGGGCACCGGCTTGAAGGTGCTCGACGTGATCTTGGAGGACGAGGCGACCGCTCTCGCCGGCCCAAGAGGTCGTCACGATCCGGAGCGCAGAGCGGTGCGTCACGGCGCCGACGGCGGGCTCGTGACCCTGGGCGGCCGGCAGGTGTCGATCACCCGTCCCCGGCTGCGCAGCGCGGACCGGAGCTCCGAGGTACAGCTTCCGACGTACACGGCCGCGTCGTCGACCGAGCTCTTGGGCCGCCAGGCCATGGCCAAGATGCTCGCCAAGCTGTCCACCCGTCGCTACGCAGTCGGACTCGAGCCCGTCGGGAGCCACGTGGAGGCGGAGAGCCGGGGCACGTCCAAGTCCGCAGTCTCACGGCGCTTCGTCACCATGACCGAGTCCGCCCTCGACGAGCTCATGAGTGCAGACCTCTCTGCGGCAGACCTCGTCGTGATCATGGTCGACGGCGTGCATTTCGCTTCTCACTGCTGCGTTGTTGCCCTCGGCATCGACATCGAGGGCGACAAGATCCCGCTCGCACTCGCTGAGGGTGACACCGAGAACGCGACCGTCGTGAAGCGGCTTCTCGTGGGGCTTCGAGAGCGCGGCCTCGACGTCACCAGGCCCACGCTGTTCGTCATCGACGGCTCGAAGGCGCTCGCGCCGGCGATCAAGGCGGTCTTCGATCACCCGGTCATCGCCCGGTGCCAAGAGCACAAGGTACGAAACGTCCGTCGGCATCTCTCCGACAAGGTCGGCTCCCTCGTGGAGAAGCGCATGCGCGCCGCGTATCGCAACTCCGACCCCCTCGTCGGCCAGGCGCAGATGGAGGCACTGGCCACCGAGCTCGACCGCTCCCACCCCGGTGCAGCGGCGTCGTTGCGCGAGGGCCTGGTCGAGACCTTCACCGTGGCGCGCCTTGGGGTACCGCCGACGCTCGCGCGGACCGTTCGCTCGACCAACCCGATCGAGTCCATGATCGAGATCTGTCGTGATCACTGCACGAACGTGAAGCGCTGGAAGGACGGGACGATGGCGCTTCGCTGGTGTGCGGCCGGCATGGTCGAGGCGCGCAAGCAGTTCCGACGCGTGAACGGCCACCTCCACTTGCGCGCGCTGCGTACCGCGCTGGAAGCTCACGTCAGCGCGACGACCTCGCATCGATCGACCGGGAAGGAGGCCGCATAGCCCGTCACTAATCGGGGACCGTCAGGCCTCGAAAATCCGGCGCTTCCGGGTTCTCCGTGGGTGAATTGTTCGAACTGATGTTCGCTAGAACGACGTGGAGGTCCTCCGCGACGATGGCGCGATGCGTGACACCGAGCTCTACCGCCACCTGTTGGGACTCGTCGCCCCCTGGGAGGTGAGCCGGGTGGAGTTGTCCGTCGACGGGGGCCGGGTCGACGTGTGGGCGGGACACCCGAAGCGCACTCGGTTCGCCTGCCCCGAATGCGGGGCGGACCTGGCGGTCTACGACCATGCCGAGGAACGGGCATGGCGTCATCTCGACAGCTGCGCGTTCTTTACCTACCTACATGCCCGACCGCCACGTGTCGAGTGCCCCACCCACGGAGTCCGACAGGTGGCCCTTCCGTGGGCCGAGCCGATGAGCCGCTTCACCGTGCTCTTCGAGCGCCTGGCGATCGACGTGCTGGCCGAGTGCGACATAGAGGGCGCGAGCAGATTGCTGCGCCTCAGCTGGGATGAGGCGTGGCATCTCATGGACCGCGCCGTCGCCCGGGGGCTCGCACGAAAGCCGCACGTCGTCCCGGCGTTGATCGGTGTCGACGAGAAGGCAGCGGGCCGGGGCCAGGACTACATCACCGTCGTGTCGAACATCGACACCGGCACGGTTGAGTACCTCGCCGACGAACGGCGTCAGACCAGCTTGGACGGCTTCTTCGGCCAGTTCAGCGCTGAGGAGCGCACACGGATCGCGGCGGTGGCGATGGACATGTGGGACCCCTACATCACCTCGACGTGCGAGCACCTCGCCGACGCGGACCAAAAGATCGTCTTCGACCGCTATCACCTCATGAAGTACCTGACCGGCGCCGTCGACACCGTGAGGAAGCAGGAGCACCGTGCCCTCGCCGCCGACGGCGACAAGAGCCTCTCTGCGACGAAGTATCTCTGGCTGTACTCGGCAGAGAACCTGCCCGAGCGCCACCGGGACCGATTTGCCGTCCTTCGTGGCAGTGACCTCAAGACCGCACGCGCATGGGCGATCAAGGAGAGCTTGCGGCACTTCTGGTCCTACACGCGTCGGGGCTGGGGGGAGAAGCACTGGAAACGCTGGTACTTCTGGGCGACCCACTCGCGCCTCCAGCCGGTGATCGACGCGGCACGCACCTTGAAGCGCCACGAGTCAGGGCTGATGTCGTACTTCGCCCATCGGGTGAGCAACGCCGGAGCGGAGGGCCTCAACTCACGCATCCAGGCGATCCGCGTGTCCGCGCGCGGGTACCGCAACCGGCAGCACTTCAAGACCGCGATCTGGTTCCATCTCGGCGGTCTCCAGCTCTACCCGATCACCCCGTGAACTGGGCGACCCACGGAGAACCCGGAAGCGCCGAAAGTTGGCAACCGACGAGCTGGGCGAAGCCGATGCCGAACCGGGGCCCTTCAGCTGGACGAGCCCGGTCGCCGACCTGCACAACGCGAACAGTCTCCTGCTGATCGCAGGAGGAACGCAGTATCACCTTCATCCCTTCTACAAGCGAGCGCACTAAGCCGTCGACGCCGCAGACTCCCGTCGCCCAAGACCCGACTAACACCACGAAAGGAGCGCCACCATGGACGCCCGCATCAACCTCTTCGAGAACCCAACCCTCATGAAGTTCGCCAAGTACATGAACTCGGCCGGTCGGGCCATTCATGAGTCGACCCTGCCCGCCACCACGCAGGAGCTGGTCAAACTCCAGGCCAGCCAGATCAACGGCTGTGGTTTCTGCACCGACATGCACGTCAAGGATGCCGCGGCAGGGGGGGAGAGCCAGCTTCGGCTCAACCTGGTCGC
>JBOGGB010000508.1:0-1944 GCA_050743605.1 Acidimicrobiales bacterium | reverse complement strand
CATGAGCCGCGACGACATCGACCTCCGCCAGATGGTCGTCGACCTCTACGGCAAGGGGCTCTCGACCTATCGCATCGGGGACCTCCTGGGCATCGGCCGGCAGCGGGCAAGCAGGATCTTGCGCCAGGCGGGGGTGCCCGTCGCCCTGAAGGGCCGAGGGCGATCGCGGCCCGCTCAACGGCTGCGCGATCCGCCCGAGCTGCCTGAGCTGCTGAAGGACCTCTACCGAGACCTTGGGCTGAGCGCGCGAGAGGTGGGCGCCAAGCTCGGGATGTCTGAGCGCACCGTGCGCAATCGCCTGGCCGAGCTCGGCATCGAGGCCCGGACCAAGGGGGGGTGGAACCGTGAGGACCGCAGGGTGCTGAACCCCGCAGAGGTGGAGAAGCTCTACGTCGAGCGGAGGGAAACTGCCGAGAAGGTGGGTACGGCCTTGGACGCGTCGCGTCGACTGGTGCTTCGGGCCCTGCACGAGCGGGGCATCCCCGTGCGCTCAGGCGGTGCGCTCGATGAGGCCACCATCACGTTGGTGCGGGCGCTGTACACCGACCGCGACGTGCTCTCCGTGTTGGTCCGGCGCGGCGTTCCCGTCGTTCCTCCGTTCGGCCCGATCTCGACACGCTTCCCCTCCCCTGTCTCCCTCACCCGCGAGCTGGTCTCGGAGCTGTACGTCGACTGCGGGGTGGCCCTCACCCATATCGAGCTCCTCACCGGCCAACCCGAAGCGACGGTTCGCCGGCGACTCGTGACGTGGGGCATTCCCGTCCGAAACCCTGGAGGGCGGTCGCCGTTCCTCTCCCGGCTGATTGCCCGACAGCGTGAAGTTCGAGGGCCAGGGAGTGAGTCGAGGGCCAGGGAGTGACTCGAGGGCCACTGGGTGAGTGACGAACCATCACCCCATGCGGCTCCTCCTCCCAGTGTGAGCCGTGGTTGCTGATCAACGAAGAACGAATGTGCAACTGCCGGCACCGGGTACGGGAGGGAGCCGACACCCACGTCGATCCACCACGTCCCAGGAGGTGCCAGGATGCCGGACGCCGTGCAACTGCTGAAGCACGATCATCGCAAGGTCGAGGCGCTCTTCGAGCGCTACAAGAAGGGCGACGCGTCGGTCGTCCCCGAGGTCTGCACCGAGCTCAAGGTCCATAGCGCCATCGAAGAGCAGGTCCTCTACCCCGCCCTCGGCGGCGACAGCTTGCGCCGGGAGGCGCAGCACGAGCATCAGGAGGTCGAAGACGTCGTCACCAAGATCGAGCACGCCTCGACAGGGTCGGCTGAGATCGACCGGTACATGCAGGCGCTCATGGAGGACGTCACCCACCACGTCGAAGAGGAGGAGCACGAGGTACTGCCCAAGATGTCGCGCGAGCTCGGTCACGAGAAGATGGAGACGATCGGCCACGACCTGCTCCTCGCCAAGCGTGAGCAGCTCAAGGCGTGCGGCGCCATGAAGGACCAGAGCAAGGAGGAGCTCTACGAGCTGGCCCAGGCGGTGGACATCTCGGGCCGGTCCGACATGAACAAGGACCAGTTGATCCACGCGTTGGCGAGCTGAGGCCGGGCAGCCGGCCCTCTCGCCTGGCCAGATTCGGGCCGGGGGTCAGCGGCAGCTCGCCCGCGACCTGCTCGGGATCGTCACTCTCCGACGGCGGCGTCCTGCCCGAGGACCGCCTGGACGCGAGCCGGCCGAAACTGCCGTGCGTGCCAGGGCCAGCATCGGGTATGACGGAGAGACGTGGAGCACCTTCACCGGGAGATGCGGCGCAAGGGAGACGGCCCGGTACCCCGTGCGGTGGTGCTCTCCGGCTCTCTCGGGCTCGGCCACGAGATGCTGGTCAGAAGCTGCGCCGCGCTGCTGGAGCAGTCAGGATGGCAGGTTCGCAGCCTCGACTGCATGGCGCTCCTAGGCCGCCGGTCGGGACCGGCCAGCCAGCGGGTCTTCAACCG
>JBOGGB010000507.1:0-2444 GCA_050743605.1 Acidimicrobiales bacterium | reverse complement strand
CGCCGAACACGTGCTCCGTGCGCCGCGGGGGACTTAGACTGCCCGCCCAGCCGTCCAGCCAGTAGGCGAGGAGGACGGCGAGCGCGAGGTCCGCCACGAGGATGCCCCTGCTCTGCAGGCGCTGTCCGCCCAGGAGCGGCACGTGGACGAGCACGTGCCAGAGCGGCGTGTGGTCTCCCAGTGCGAGGAGGAGCCCTGCTGCGCCGACGAGCTCCCACACCACCCACTCGGGGGCCGGACGGGACCTGCGGAGCCGTGCCAGGAGCGCGGCAGCGGCGACGAGGGGGAGCAGGCCCGCGTAGCCGGTCACCTCGGTCAGGTTGTAGTGGGCGAAGAAGGCAGGCTGGCCGAAGGACCCGGACCCGCCGAGCAGGTCGGGAACCCCCAAGAGGGCGATCCAGCGGATGGGAAGGGATCCTCCGCCGAAGAACTGCGCCGTGACGTGCGCGCGTTGTGACGTCGCGACCGCAGCAAGCCCGGGCACGAGCTGCACCGCGCCGAGCCCGACGCCGACGAGGGTCCCGGACGCGACGGCGACCGCGGACTTCCACCATGTTCCCCGCGCAGCGTCTCGCCCTGCGCTCCCTCCGTCCTCCTCGTCGGGGGATGCCGGGCAGCTCGTCAGGCGCCGGCCGACCATGGAGAGCCGCACGAGCCGCACGAGCCGCCACATGGCGAAGAGCACCAACACGACGGACGCGTCGGTGATCGCGCGCGGCTCGCCTGCGAGGACCACGAGCGCGACAGCGACCGACAGCACCGCGCTCCACCATCCGAGGTGGCGTGCGCTCGTCGCGCGGTCGGTGAGCCGGAGCACCGCGAGCAGCGCGACGGGCACCCAGCTCATGCCGATCACGAGGCCGGCGTGGGGGACCTGGGCGGCCATCGCGCCGCCGAACGCGTAGGTCGTCGCGCCCGCCCAGCTCGCCAGGACGCCGAGCCGTGACGCTCGTAGGAAGGCGTAGCTGCCGAGGCCGGCGGTCACCCCGCCCGCCACGAGGTTCACGGTCCAGCTCGCGGCTCCCGGCAGGACCGCGAACAGCCAGGTGAGGGGATATGCCGCGCCCGCGTTCCACCCGGCGAGGAGTGGCGCGCCGCTCCAGATGTAGGGATCGAAGATCGGCAGGTGGCCCGAGCGGAGGTCGAGGCCGACCAGCTCGCGCAGCGGGAGGCTCTGGGTCGAGTCGTCGCCGGGCACGACCGGGTGGCCCAGGATGGCAGGAAGGCCGTAGACGAGGAGCGGCAGCGCGACGAGGCTCGCCGCGGCAGCCATCTGCGGTCGCCGGCTGGTCACGCCCGTTACTCTCGCAGCCCCGTCACCTTGCTCGGTGGCGAGCGCGGGCGGTGGCTAGAAGGCCATCTCCCCGCGCCAGCGCGCGACGACCCGGTCGTCGCCGAAACGCTCGATCCCGAGCTCGGCGGGGGACCCGCGGTTCGCGCACCAGAGCCACAACGCCTCGGCGGGGCCGCGCAGCGCCACGTCAGCCTTGGCGTGCGTGCGCTCGGTCGCCACGTCGTCACCCGGACCCAGCCGCACGGTCCACTCGCCCTGGGTGTCGGTGCAGTGCAGGTGCACCGTCTCGCCGGACCACGCTCCCGGTCGCCGTCGCACGGATCGGGGGACCACCACGGTCAGGTGCTCGTCGACGCCGTCGGCTGCGACCTCAGGGTCGATGCGCGACCCGGTGCCGACAGCTCCTTCGGCGTCCCAGGCGTGGAGCACCGTCTCGAGTGCCTGGCGCCGGAACCAGAATCTCACGGAGCGGGGCATCCCGAAGGTCCAGCAGTCCGTGTCGGGGTCCGCCGCGCCGAGGGTGACGGCCAGGCGCGCGGCCTCCTTCGCCGCCCATGCGCGGAGCATCTCGTCGGACCGGTCGGCGGGTGCCTGACCCAGGTCCGCGCGAGTCCTGGTGGCGACGATGTCCGCGGCCCAGCCCCATACGAGGCCCACGTGCACGACGAGCTCCTCGAGCGTCCAGTCGGGACAGGTCGGGACACGATGGTCCATCGCGCCGGCCGCCGCGCCGAGCAACGCGGTGGACCGCTCCGCGAGGACCCCGAGGTACTCGGTGGGTTCCACGGGGCGCGAGGCTACCGCCGCGGGTTCGCGCCGACGATGTTGGCTACCCTCCTCGGGCGTGGACTGGGTGGACGCGGTGGTGGTGGTGCTCCTCATCCTCGCGGCGTTGCACGGCCTGCGGGTCGGCGCCCTGGTCCAGGTGCTCTCGCTGGGCGGCTTCCTTCTCGGAGTGGTCGTGGGTGCGCTGCTCGCCGACGTGGTCGCCCCGGCCGTCCGCACCCCGCAGGCGAAGACCGCGGTGGCGCTCGCGCTGATCTTGGGTCTCGGGCTGCTCTTCGGAGTGCTCGGCCGTCTCGTCGGCACCTGGAGCCACCTCACGGCCCGACGCCTCCACCTCGGGCCGATCGACAGCGTGGCAGGCGTG
>JBOGGB010000506.1:0-4742 GCA_050743605.1 Acidimicrobiales bacterium | reverse complement strand
AACTGGTGTCCGGTGGCCGATTCGGACTGCGCGGTCTCGCACTCGTGATGGGGGAAGACGAGGTCGCGGCCGCCTCCGTGGAGGTCGACGGTGGGGCCGAGCTCGCGCATCGCGAGCGCCGAGCACTCGACATGCCAGCCCGGGCGCCCCGGGCCCCACGGCGAGTCCCATGCCGGCTCGTCGGGCAGCGACGGCTGCCACAGCACGAAGTCGAGCGGGTGGCGCTTCGCCGGGTCGTCCGGGTTCCCTCCGCGCTCGGCTGCGAGCGCGAGCATCTCGTGCTCGGGCAGGTGGCTCAGCTTGCCGAAACCGGGGAAGCTGGTCACGTCGAAGTAGACGCCGCCGCCGGCGCGATAGGCGTGGCCGGTCTCGAGCGCCGCGCCCACCAGCCCGAGGATGTCAGGGATCGCGGAGGTCGCGCGCGGCTCGGATTCCGGCGGCAGCAGGCCGAGCGCCGCCATGTCCCCGTCGAAGCGCGCCATCTCCTCGGCGGCGAGGTCGAGGTAGTGCACCCCCAGCTCGCGGGCCTTGCGCAGGATGTCGTCGTCCACGTCGGTGACATTCCGCACGCTGCGCACCCGGTGCCCGATGTCGACCAGCCGGCGCCTCAGCACGTCGTAGGTCACGTACACCGCGGCGTGCCCGAGGTGCGCGGAGTCGTACGGAGTGATGCCGCACGTGTACATCGACACCACGGGACCGGGCTTGAAGGGGACCACCGCCTGACGCGCGGTGTCGTAGAGCTCCACCTCAGATCCCGGCGAGCTTCAACGTGCTGTGAGCTCGGTGGCGCATGTTCAGCGTCACACAGACCGCGGTGAACGACTCGATCGCCGCAGCCTGGCTGAGGCTGCCCGCGTCGAGCGGTCGGAGCCCCTCGATCCGCTCGACGAGCGACATCGTCTCGGCCGTCGCCTCCGGGTCGTCCGCGCACACCAGGACGTCGGCGATCAGCCCGGAGTCGAGGTCTGCCATCTCACGCGCGGGAAGGTGGTGGAAGGCCGCGGCGACCATGGTGCGCGGGAGAGCCGCCTTCACGGCCGCGGCAACCGAACCGCGCGGGTGGAGCAGGGCGAGCATCTCCCCTCGCTCCCGGACGAGCGCGCTCGCCATCGAGACGAGGACCTTCCCCGCCAGGGGTTCGGCGACCTGGGACACCGTCTGGACCGCGCCCTCCCAGGGGGTCGCGAGCACCGCGAGCTTCGCGTTCGCCGCCTCGTCGTTGCCGACGCCCGTGAGGGTGCCCGTGACCCGCCCGGTCCAGACCGCCGCGATCTCCTCGACGACGGACGCGGCTCGGGCCGCGTCGCGCGAGCCGATGGCCACGGACATCCCTGCGGCCGCGAGGCGCAGCCCCAGCCCCCGACCTGCCGGCCCCGTTCCCCCGATGATCCCGACGTCCACGCACCCACCTTCTCCGTACCTGCGCCAAGCTAACCCGCGCAGCGCAGACGACGCAGCGCGTGCGCGCGGAACCCCACCTGCCCCACTCTCGGCGGTCTCGGCTCCGAGACCCCCGTGCTGTAGCCTGCCCCGCAATGGGCATCCTCCGCGGAAAGCGCATCCTCGTCACCGGCGTCCTGACCGACGACTCGCTCGCCTTCGCCACCGCGCACACCGCGATGAGCGAGGGCGCGGAGATCCTCCTGTCGGGGTTCGGCCGGGGGCTGTCGCTCACGCGGCGCACCGCACGGAAGCTCCCCGCCGAGCCCGATGTGCTCGAGATCGACGTGACCGACGTCGGGCAGCTCGCCGCCGCGGCCGCGGACGTCTCCGCGCGCTGGGGGCGGCTCGACGGGCTCCTCCACGCGATCGGCTTCGCGCCGCCCAGCTGCCTGGGCTCGGGCATGTTCGCGGCCGAATGGGACGACGTCGGGGTCGCCCTCCAGGTGTCCGCGTACTCGTTGAAGTCGCTCGTCGCGGCCTTCCTGCCGCTCCTCGAGGTCGCTGGGGCCGACGGGGGCGCGTCGGTGGTCGCGCTCGACTTCGACGCGACGGTCGCATGGCCGGCCTACGACTGGATGGGCGTCGCCAAGGCCGCGCTGGAGTCGCTCACCCGCTACCTGGCCAAGGAGCTCGGGCCGAAGGGCATCCGGGTGAACCTCGTCGCCGCGGGGCCGATCCGGACGATGGCGGCGAAGTCGATCCCCGGCTTCTCGGCCTTCGAGGACACCTGGGGGGACCGCGCGCCGCTCGGATGGGACGTCCGCGACGCCACGCCGGTCGCGAAGGCGTGCGCGACGCTCCTCTCGGACTGGCTGCCGATGACGACGGGCGAGACGTTGCACGCCGACGGCGGCGTCCACGCAGTTGGCGCCTGACGTTCCCGACGCGGACCCGTGGTGCCCGTTCCGCCCTTGGTCCGGCGCGGGACACGGCGCTAGCATCCGGTCGACACAGGGCAGCGGACCCAGGAAGCCGGTGCGAGTCCGGCGCGGTGCCGCCACTGTGATCGGGGAGCGACCCTCGTCGTAGACCACGGCCCGATCGGGTTGGAAGGTCGAGGGAAGCATTGATCCGGAGTCAGGATACTGACCGCTGCCCTCCGAGCGACGGGGCGAGAGCACCCCGGAGGAGCGTGCGACATGTACGGGAGTTCTCTGGAATTCAGCGATCGCGGCCCGCGCGCGCTGAGGAAGTCGTCGCCTGCGACGTTGCTGACGGCAGTGATCGCAGTCGTGGCAGGAGCGAATGGGGTGGCGGTCGGCAGCAGCGTCCCGGCGGGCGCGTCGACGAGGACCGCCGCGTCGTCGAGAGCCGTCTCGATCTCGGCCACCACCTCGGCCTCCAAGGCAGCAGGCTCGTGCGCCGGGGTGCGGGGCCCCCACCACGCCCGTGTGGTCGTCGAGCCGGCCGCAGGCAAGGAGGTGGCGCGCTGCGTCGGCTTCGGAGGCAAGAGCATCGCGGCGCTGGCGCTCCTGCAGGAGAGCCGCATCGAGATCGGCACCCAGAAGTTCAGCTTCGGCGTAGCCATCTGCCAGGTCGACCACGTGCCGGCGCACTACACGCAGTGCCTGCCTTCGGGACAGGACTACTGGGCACTCTTCGTATCGAAGAGCGGTCAGAAGTGGACCAGCCCCTCGGTGGGCGTGAGCGACATCAGGGTCTTTCCCGGCGGTTCGCTCGGCTTGCGGTACGACTCGCCCAAGGGCACGCCGCCGCCGCCGCGCCCGACGCCGGCATGACCCGCACCCCGTGGCACACGACCGAGTGGCGCGCAGGGCTGCGCGGTCCGTACGGCAGCGCGGTCCGTACGGCAGCGCGGTCCGCATGGCCGCGTGACCTGTAGGGCTGCATGACCCGCACGGCCGCGGTCGCCGTGTGGGTGCTGGGCGCGCTGACGGTCGCCCTGCTGTGCACCGACCCGGTCCCGCAGGCGATCGTGCTGGGTGGCGCCTGGACCCTCCTGGCGAGAAGGCGGGTCACCGGGAGGCGGCTGCGCCCGCTCGGCATCGGCCTCGCCTTGCTCGGGCTGGTCACCGTGGCGCTGAACGGCATGCTCTCCCACACGGGCGACAGCGTCCTCGGCGTCCTTCCCTCGTGGATGCCGCTGGTCGGGGGCCAGGTCACCGCCGAAGGCTTCGCCAGCGGAGCCTCGATCGCGCTCGGGCTCGTCACCGCGGTGTCCGTCACCGCGGTGCTGTCGGTGGTCGTCGAGCCGACCGATCTCGTCGACGCCCTGCCTCGACCCTTCCAGCACGCCGGTGCCGCCCTCGGCGCCGCGCTGAACCTCGTGCCCGCCACGGCAGCCAGCTTCGTCGCCGTGCGCGAGGCGCAACGGCTGCGGGGCTGGCGTCCGCGCGGCGCGCGTGCGATGGTCGATCTCGCCGTCCCGGTCCTCCTGGGCGCGATCGACCGCTCGACGCAGCTGGCCGAGTCGATGGAAGCCCGTGCCTTCGGCGCAGGAAGACGGACGACCATGACCGCGGACGACCGCTCGGCCCGGCTCATCGCCCTCACGGTGGCGAGCGTCCTCGCGCTCGCCATGGCCGTCGGGCTCCACGCCGGGGGCTCCGGGGACGGCTGGTACCCCTACCCCGTTCCCACCGTCCCCTCAGTCGCTCCGCTCGTCCTCGCCCCCGCCCTCCTGGTCGCGCTCGCCGGGGCCCTGGTGCCCCGGGAGCTTCGGTGACGCGGGCCACCGAGCACCGCCCGCCGGCGGCGGTGGACCCGGACCGAGCCGAAGGGGCGTCCTGCGGCGGGACCCTGTCCTTCGAGGGGCTGACTTACACCTACCCCGCATGGGCGGACCGGCCGCCGCCGGCGCTGCGCCAGATCGACCTCGTCCTCGGGCCCGGCATGACCATCGTCGAAGGGGACTCGGGGTCCGGAAAGTCGACGTTGCTGCGGGTCTGCAACGGCCTCGTGCCGCACTTCCACGGCGGGACGTTCCAGGGCCGGGCGGTCGTCTGCGACCTCGACGTGGTGGCCACGCCCACGCGGCGGCTGGCCCAGCACGTCGGCTTCGTCTTCCAGGAGCCCGAGACGGGCTTCGTCCGCGGCACCGTCGCACGCGAGGTGGCGTTCTTCCCCGAGAACCTCGGCGTGCCGCGCGCGTCGGTCCGCCAGCGCGTCGCGCGCGCGCTCGACCAGGCAGGCATCGAGGGCTTGGCCGCCCGGCGACTCTCGACGCTGTCGGGCGGCGAGCGCCAGCGGGTGGCGCTGGCTGCCGCCCTGGCCGCCGGGCCGGCGGTGCTGGTCATGGACGAGCCGATGTCCCAGCTCGATGCGCAGGGCGCCGC
>JBOGGB010000505.1:0-5213 GCA_050743605.1 Acidimicrobiales bacterium | reverse complement strand
TCGCGGACCACGGGTACTCGGCGACTTCGACCAGGGAGATCTCTGAGCGCCTGGGTTTCACGAAGGCCGCTCTGTACTACCACTTCCGTACGAAAGAGGACCTGCTGGCCGCGATCGTCGCCCCTGCCATGGAAGACCTCTCAGCGCTCGCTGCGCGATGCGGCTGCGCGTCGACGGCGTCCGATCGGCGCCACCTCGTCGAGGGGTACGTGGACCTGGTCGCGCGCCACGTCGACTTGATCGGTGTCCTGGCGAACGATCCTGCCGCCCGGATCAGCGGGGTGCTCGTGGCTGCCCAGCCGCTCTACCAGAGGCTGGCGATCGGGTTGTCTGGCACGGACGCGCCGGACCTGGAGCAGCGTGTGAAGGTCCGATGCGCGCTCGGAGCGATCCATCTCGCCTACTTGCGAGCCGAGAGGGACGAAGACCGGGAGGTGGTCCGCCGCACGGCCGTCGCCGCGGCGTGCGGCGTGCTGGGCTTCGGCTCGCCTCGTGGCGCTCGGGAGCCAGTCCGGTGAGCCAAAGGGGCGCTCGTCGAACCGTGGCGTGACCTGACGCGGGGGCGCTCCCGTGGGACACTCGGCCGGACGGGGGGTGGTACGCAGGGAGCGCGCGCGAGAAAGGCCGCGCGGGCGCTGGACCAAGCGGCAAATGGCGCTCGCTGCGGCACCGATCCTCGCCTCCGCACTTGCCGTCTCCATCGCCTTGACCGGTTGGCCGCTTTCGGTCTCGGGCGGGAGACCCTCCCACGCGAACGCAGCGACCGCCGAGCACTTGAAGACGATGTTGCACGCAGGGCATCACCGGACAGGTCCCCGTCGCGCGGGAAAGCCCACTGCCTCGGCGGGTCCCGCGACCGTGCCGCCGATGACCGTGCCGCCGACGACCGTGCCGAAGACGAGTGCAGCGTCGCCGACCCCGCCGCCTCCGCCGGGATGGGGGGCGCCGATCGGTGCGACGGGCGCCTTTGCGACATCCGCTGTGGCGGGGCATCTCGCAGGAGTCACCTCGGTCCCGGTGTAACTCACCGCGGCGGTCTACGACGTGGCAACGGGGACGACATCTGGCTACCGCCCCACAGCGACCTTCACGACTGCCAGCGTGGTCAAGGTCGACATCCTCGCGACCTTGCTCTCACAGGGACAGGCGAGCGGCAAGGGGCTCGCAACGGGGCAAGGGACACTGGCGGCCAAGATGATCGAGGAGAGCACAGACCTCGCGGCGACAGCGCCGTGTTGAGCGACACGTAGCTTCGGCATGACCGCGACGTTCTGTGACAGCACGAGAGGGGCCGACGACGAATCCTCGAGAACGCGATCTGGCACCACGGCCCGCTCGGCGGCCGTGAGGGATCTGGTGCTCGGCGGGACGGCACGGATGAACGCGCGCCAGGGCATCGGTGGGCGTCTGCCCCGCGGCGACCTTGATCAGGAGAAGAAGCGACCGGCCTCTTCTCGGTGCTGGACGTGGCGGCCGTAGCGACTTCTGGCACCTGACGCGGTCATCGCAGTCCGCTCGGCGATGATCTCCCAGCTGATCCGCTGGCGCCGCGCCCACCAGACGACGTCTCGGGTGCGCTCATCGAGCTCGGCGGACAGCGAGGCAAGCACCGACAGCCTGGCTCCCGGATCGGATCTTCGGCCTCCGCGCACGGTGACGAGCGCGTCGACTGCGGAGTCGAGGAGCATCCCCGAGGCCGTGTCGGTGTAGGGGATGGCGGTGCGGTCGAGGTCGGCTTCGTCTCTCACCGGCGCATGCAGCCGGTGGCCGTGGGCGAGCACGCTCACTCGGCGTTCACCTCCGCGAGCGCCTGGCGGGCCGAGGACTCATCGACGATGCCCTTGTTCTCGGCGAACGCGGCGACGAGGGACTGGACCGCCAGGTTGTTGATCGCCCGGGGGAGCCCGCGCGACCCCTGGTGGACGAGCGCGACCGCGTCGTCGGAGAACAAGGTGTCCTTTCGGCCACAGAGCGCGAGGTGGTGGGCGATGTAGCTCTGGCACTCGGCGACGTCGAGGCCGGAGAGCTGGTAGCGGAGCCCCACGCGCTGGTCGAGGGCGGCGAAGGCACCGAGGCGGAGCCGGCGCCTGAGGGTGGGCTGGCCGAGGAGCAGCATGCACAGGGGTTTCGAGTCCATGTCGAGGTTGGAAAGGCACCGCAGTCCGTCCAAGGTTGTGGCGTCGAGGAGGTGCGCCTCGTCCAAGACCAGGACCGGCTGCTTTCCGCGTTCGGCCATCTCTTGGGAGAGGAGGTCCTGGCACTGGGGCACGAGCGAGGCGCAGTGAAAGCGTGCCCGGCCACCCAGGGCCGAGACGATCGCGCTGTAGGTGCCGCGCGCCCCGATGGCGGGCGTGCCCAAGTAGATGACGCTGTGGCGGGAGGGGTCGAGCGCGGACGTCGCCGCCCGGGCGGCGACGGTCTTGCCCGAGCCGCACTCGCCGGTGACGACGCCAACCGCCGACTCTGACACGCACCAGGCGATGCGGGCGACCGCCTCTTCGTGGGCACGGTGGCGGTGCAGCATGCCGGGCGCCAGGTCCTTCGAGAAGGGCATGCGGGTAAAGCCGTAGTGGGCCCGTAGACGGTCGATGCTCATCGTTCAGTCCTCCTCTGCTGCCTGTTCTGCCTGTTCGCCACCGAGCGCGGCGTAGCCGATGGGTGCAGAGCCGAGCTCTCTGTCACGCTGGGCGGCCACGAGGGCGAGGTAGTCGATCCCGGTCGGAGTGACCGGCGGTTGCGCCTCGGGACGCGCCATCGGGTGGGTGTGGCGCCCGACCTTGACCGGGACGGCCTTGCCCATCGGCCGGTTCTCGAAGCGGACCTCGACCTCGGTCAGGTCGAAGGGGTCGAAGACGAGCTCCACCTTCCTGCCTATGAGCGCGGCGTCGACCTCGTAGCGGTTCGCGTGGAGCGAGACACAGCAGGTCTTGGTGACCATGCGCCACTCGGACCACAAGAACGCTTCGTGCAAGAGCCCTGGGGACGGCAGCGCCGGCGCCCCGGCCGAGAAGAACCGCTCAAGCGGGGTCGCCTTGGTCTCGGAATGGACGCGGCGGTGGTAGACGACCTCGACCCAGGCGCTGAAGAACGAGTTGAGCTCCGCCAGGTCGCCTGCCCCGCCTCTCGCCTCGAGCTCGACGAGGAACTGGCTTCTCGTCGTGCGAAAGAATCGCTCGATCTTCCCCTTGGTGGCCGCTGCCCGCGGGGAGGCGTGGATGAGCCGGATGCCCATCACCGCGCACGCGCGCAGGAGAGGCGAGGCGACGAAGGCGGAACCCCGGTCAACGAGGATCTGCTTCGGGACGCCTCTTGAGGCGAGCCCCGCCCGCAGGGCCGACTCGAGGCGGACGCTGTCTTCGGCTGAGCACCACCGATACCCGCACAGGAGCCGGGAGCAGTCGTCGATGAAGGCGAGCAGGTAGGCCTTCCTCCCACCGACCTGGGGTCCGTGGAGCGCGTCGCCGGTCCACAGCTCGTTCGGTGAGGAAGCCTCGAAGCGGCCGTAGACCTTGGGTGCTGCGGCGTTGCCGGGCCCAGAGAGCCCGAGGCGGGCGAAGTGGCGCTGGAGGGTGCGCACGTGCGGGGCCTGGTGGCCGGCGGCCTCCATCACGGCCACGACCTGCACCGCAGAGCGGTCCGGCTGCTCGCGCTTCAAGCGCTCGGCCAAGTCGAGCACCGCGGCCGCGGTCCGCAGGGGAATGGCCCGGGGCTTGTCGAACAACGCCTCGAAGCCGCCCCTGCGCCAGGCGCGGATCCAGTCGTCGAGGGTGGAGCGCCCGATGCGCACGTAGCGCCCGTCGGGCCCGACGTGCTCTTTCTGGGCGAGCGCGCGCACGAGCGCGCCGCGTTCAGCATGGGACAGCTGCGGGTCGGCGGCCTCTCGGATCAACGCGTAGCGGAACAGCGCCTTGTCGTTCGCTCGGCCGTGCTCGTCCATCTGGGCTCCCACCTCTGCTGCTCCGAGCAGCTTGAACCGGTCAGCTCACTCTCGGAAGGTGGCAGATCGTGTTGGAGAGGAGCGCCCCGCCCGAAAGGCGGCAGGCGAGCCGCCACGGCGCTTTCGGCCCGAAGCGCTGGACCGCCGCGCGCATCGCGGCTCCGATCGCCGCCACCGCGTCACGAAGCGGGTCCCCTGCGGGCGCGATAGGCGACAGGTCCGGGTCGAACGCGTAGGCCAAGGCGGTGAAGTGCGCCCGGACACGCTCGGCGACCAGGGTGAACGAGCGCAGCCAGTTGCGCACCGTGGAGCGGTCCCGACCGAGGCGGCGAGCGATCGCGCGAGAGCCGGTGCCGGCGGCTCTGGACTCGAGGGCGGTGCCGATGACCTCGACGTGGTCCCGGCGGCGAAGCAGCGTCGTGTCGGGAAGCAGGACGTGGGTCACGTGGCACATGCGACAGCGGCTTCGCCGGGGTCGGAACCGCTCCTCTGCCTCACCCCTGCGGAGCGGCCGCTCTTGGCCATGCCCCCACGGCCCGAGCACACCACCGCAGCTCGGACAGGCCAGCCGACCGGCCAGCAACTCGGTCTCGACCGAGCCCGGATCACTCTCTACGATGAGCATGGGTGCCCCTCCGGCATCTGCGAGGAAGGGCCCTCCCGGTTGTCCGGTCAAGATCGTCGGGAGGGCTCTTGCGCGTCCTTGTCGACGACCAGCATGACCCTCAGCGTGACCACATGCATCGGGCCGCAACTGAGGCGCGCCGAACGCGCGTCCTGGCAGTCAGCGCCGTTTGCTACCCGGGGCGTCCTGATCGAGGGAGTCGTTCAACAGCACGCACCGCGTCGACGAGCGGCTTCATGTCCTTGCAGCCCTTGATCCGACGGAACGAACGCTGCGCCTCGATCATGCCGGTGCCGACCCAGCGGCGCACCATCTTCGGATCCCGCCAACGCTTCACGCCCGAAGAGACTGTGCGCACGATCGAGATCATCGACTCGATCGCGTTCGTGCACGAAAGCGAGCGCGCGAGGCGGTCGCTGGCGCCGAGCCGCCGCACGGTGAACATGTCGTCGAGGCCCTCCCTGAGCGTGTGGGGTGCCAAATCGCGGTTGGCGCCACCTGTCAGTGTGCGGGGCGGCCGCGGTTATCGCGCGGCGCGCTCCATGACGAGGTCGATCGGCCGCTCGTAATCGCGAGTGCTGTTGATGTTCCGGTGCAGGTGGCGGTTGAGCGACCGGACGTCCGTCCTGGTCAGACTCCCGACGCGGACGA
>JBOGGB010000504.1:0-7302 GCA_050743605.1 Acidimicrobiales bacterium | reverse complement strand
TCATCAGCCTGGGGGGTGGGCGCAGCGACGACCCGGCAGGCCATGTCGCCGTCGTCATCAAAGTCAGCGTCACGAAGAGCGGGCACGGTTACATCACAATCATCAACGAGAACGCCAGCGCGACAGGGATCACACACATCACAGTCGTGGACGGCAAGTTGACGTTCACACACGGTTACTACACCGCATTCGAGTGGTTGACCGGACTTCCGACATCGTGAGCCGGGACAGGAGGGAAGACAGTGAGTTGTCGTAATTGTGGTGCTGAGCTGGCTGCGGGGAGCGAGCGCTGCGGGACCTGCGGCGCATCCGCCGGCGAGCCAGTCGGCTCAGGGGATGTCGAGGTCGCCGAGGCTGGCGTAGGCACCAGCGTTGGTGCTTCGAAGACCATCACCTTCAAGTTCGCGCGCCTTACCCGCGGCGATCGCATCGTCGGCGTCGCGGCGCTCATCGTGTTCATCGCACTCCTGCTGCCCTGGTACGGCACAGGGTTCAGCGGCTTCACGGTCGACGGGCTCTGGCACGGATGGATGTACCTCACCCTGCTGATCGCCCTCGCGTCGATCGCCTACTTACTGGCGATCGCGGCAGTGGAGGTGCGGCTCCCGGTCGTCCATTGGCAGGTGCTGATCGCGGCGACCGGAGTCATGCTGCTCCTCGTCGTCATCGGGCTCATCACCACGCCCTCGGGCGCCACCTTGGAATGGGGAGCGATCGTCGACGTCGTGGCGGCGGCGGCCGCCTTTGCCGGGGCACTGCTGCGGCGCAACGAGCCCGAGAATCCTTAGTTGGTTCCGTGAAGCCCCCATTCCGCACGTTCTGTGTGGCCGCAAGCGGTCAGGCGTGACGAGGATGCACCAGCGAGCGCGATGTGCTCGGTCGGGTGTGGCGATGGCTACCACGGTGCTCGCCCTCTCCGGTGCGCTGAGCGTAGTGCCAGTATCCGGGGCCTCCCCGGAGAGGTTGTCTGGTGCACCGCCCTCGGCGACGGTGGCCAAGCGCGAGCTCCTCCGCCAGCCGGACTTTCCCAAGGGCTGGAAGGAGCTAGCCGGAAGCTCGACGGGAAGCGGAACGCTATCGAGCAGCCTCGAATTCGACCAAGTCGCGAGATGCGAAGGCGTCTCGGTCTCGCACCTCGGGCGATCGGCATGGGCCGGGATCGGCTTTGACCGACTGAGCGATTTCGAAGTGGTGCTCGAGTCGGTAGGGCTGTTCTCCTCGACCATCAATGCCACCACGTACTACGACCTCTTTGCCAGCCGAAAGGCCCTTAGCTGCCTGCGCCCAGTGGTTGCCGGGGGGTCCATCTCGGGGAAGATAGCGAAGGTCACACCGTCGTCCATCACGATCGCGAAGGTCACGTTCCCGAAGGAAGGCTCAGCGACCACCGCCTTGCGGTTGGGGTTCGCGGCCAAGGTTGATAGTCAGATCGTCCATACTCAAGTCGACATGATCCTGATCCGGAGCGCGACGTCGCTGTCCCTCCTGATCATCCCGCTCGCTGGTGTACCCGTCGCTCTCGTGTACTCGGTGGCGAAGAATGCGGCTGCGCGACTGAGGTGAGCAGCTCCTGGTGAACTGCGGCTCCGAGCTACGTGCCGGCCGTTGCGCGAAGCGCCGCTCTACTCGGGTCGGCGACCGCCGTAGATCACGAGGTCCAGCTGCTTCCAGTAGACGTCGATTCCCTCGAAGCCCGCGACCGAGAGGAAGTCGAGCTGTGGGCCGAGCGGGATCATGTAGCGGACGTGGGTCTCGTAGCGCAGTTGCTCTTCAGTGGTGCGGTGTAGGCGTCTCGCCGCAGCGTCCGGGTCCTGGCGGTCGCCGGCGCGGGTCCAGGCGGCCTCGACGATGGGGTCCACGGTGGCGAGCGCGTCGTAGTTCAGGTACCAGCCCCCCGGTGCGAGGCGCTGGAGGATCTCGGAGAAGAGCTCCTGCTTGCGCTGATCGGGGAGGTGGTGCACGCACAGGGAGCTGATCACCGCGTCCACTCGGTCGGGCACGCCGGCTGGCCAATCTCCGTGGGTGAGGTCGAACTCGACGTAGGTGAACCGGTCCGAGTAGCCAGAGAGGGCGCGCCTGCCCTCTGCCGTCATCTGCGGCGAGTACTCCGCCAGGACGGCTCCGGCTCCCGGGAAACGGTCGAGCACCGCCTGGGCGGCGGCACCCGTGCCGGCCCCCAGATCGACGAAGGTGAACGCTTCGTCGTCCGCGAACGGCAGGAGGTCCGCCACGAGCCGGCGCTGCTCGCTCCGCCGCCCCTCGCGCTGCGAAGCGTCCGCGATCCATCGGGCGACCATGTGGTCGGACTTCCACACCTCCTCGTTGTGATCCGCGCCGTCGGACACGCAGGAGAACGTACCCGAGCCCCGGCAAGCCCTGCGCTCCGTGTGGCGCCGCATCGAGGCGCTCCGGTGCGCTCGTGCGTGCCCCCGTTCCAAACGGCAGCAGCGAATGCGTCTTAGATCGGGGATATACATTGCATATGCGCCTTCTGTGCTGCTACGGTGCCGCCCATGCGAACCTCGTCGACGCACGCCGCGCGCTCTCGTTTCCGTCCGGCTGCCTCAGGAGTCGCCGTCGCCACCGTCCTCTCGGCCACCTTTCTCGCGATCCCGATCGGCTCGCCGCCGGTGGCTGCGGCCCCAATGCACGCCGCGGCGCAGCCAGGGGACGTGACCGTGCTGAGCGCCGGGTCACTCGAGACGATCATGAGGACCGCCGTCGAGCCCGGGTTCCGCGCAGCGACGGGCGGCTCGGTGTCAGACATCTCGGGCGGGTCGACAGCGCTGGCGCAGGAGATCAAGGGTGGCGTGCACAAGGCGGACGTCTTCTGGAGCGCGTCACCCACATCGGACAGGGCGCTGATCGGCGCCAAGAACGGCAATTGGGTGTCGTGGTACGTCACGTTCGCCACCACCTCGCTCGTGCTCGGGTACGAGCCCATGGACAAGTTCGCGTCCTCGATCAAGTCTGCGCCGTGGTGGAAGGTCATCATCGAGCCCGGCTTCCGGGTCGGACGGACCAATCCGGTCACAGACCCGAAGGGCCGGCTGACCGTCGCCGCATTGAAGGAAGCGGCGAAGCAACACAAGGACGACGCGCTCGACGCCATCGCGAACAAGCAGTCGACCGTCTTCACAGAGACAAGCCTCGTCGGCCGTCTCCAAGCCGGGCAGCTCGACGCCGGCTTCTTCTATGCCGTGGAGGCTTCTGCGGCTCACTTCCCGACCGTCCCGCTCACGGGAGTGACGGAGAAGGCCGATTACACGCTCACGGTCGTGGCCAAGGCACCTCACGCCGCCACCGCGGCCCTGTTCGTGAAGTGGATGCTGTCACCGGCGGCGAAGAAGCTGCTCGCGGTGCACGGGCTGGTCGAACTGGGTAAGCCCGTGCTGACCGGCAACCGCTCCGCGCTTCCGGCGCGCCTGAGGAAGGTCATCCAGTAGTGGGCCGGGGGGGGCTGCGCACCCCCCTTCCGTGGCTGGGGGCGCTCCTTCTCGTCTACTTGGGCGCGCCTGTCGTCTACTTCTTGTACCGACTGGCCACCACCCCGGCGCGCGGGTTCCACGACGCGGGGCTTCTCCCAGCCTTCTGGGTGTCCCTCCAAGGGGCCACCATCGCCACCGCGGCCGTCACGGTGCTCGGGGTGCCGCTCGCCTACGCCCTGGCCCGCCGCCGTGGACCGATCGCGGCGGTGCTCGGGGCCCTCGTGATGGTTCCGCTTGCCGTGCCCCCGGTGATGAGCGGGATCCTGCTCCTTTACGTGCTCGGGCCGTACACGCCGATCGGGAGCTTCTTCGGCGGCCACCTGACGACATCTCTCGTCGGGGTGGTGCTCGCTCAATCCTTCGTGGCGGCCCCCTTCGTCGTCGTCACGACCCGTGCCGCGTTCGGGGCCGCCGATCCCACCCTGCGCGAGGTCGCGGCGACGCTCGGCCATGGTCTGCTGGCACGGTTCTTGAAAGTCGAGCTGCCGGCAGCCGCCTCCGGGATCCGGGCCGGGATGGTGCTGTGCTGGCTTCGAGCGTTCGGCGAGTACGGCGCCACCGTCGTGGTCGCCTACCACCCTTCGTCGCTCAACGTCTACACCTACATCCAGTTCGCCTCGACCGGACTTCCGGGAACGGTTGCCCCGACGGCGCTCGCCCTCGGGGTCGCGGTGGCGGCCGTCGCGGCGAGCCGGCTGGTGGTCGTGCGGCACCGCCGGCGACGACTCGACACCGGCGCGTTGCCTGTGCCACGCCACCCCGACCCGCCGGCGCCCGCACCACTGCGCTTCGAGATGAACTGGCGCCTGGGGGAGTTCCGGCTGTCGGTGGCGCACCGTGCCGAGACCCTTCGCCTGGCGGTGCTCGGGCCGTCCGGAGCGGGAAAGTCGGTGCTCCTTCGTTGTCTGGCCGGCTTGTATGGCACGGCGCCGGGCGCCGTCGCGTACGGCGAGCGCCGGGTGGAGGCGGTCCCCGTCGAGCGGCGGCGCATCGGCTACGTCGGCCAGGGCTTCGGCCTCTTCCCCCATCTCACCGTCTGGGAGCAGGTGCTGTTCGCGCGTGACGCGGATCCCCGGATCGCCGCCTACTGGATCGGGGCCCTCCACCTCGAGGGGCTGGAGCGTCGCATGCCCTCGCAGCTGTCAGGAGGTCAGCGGCAGCGCGTGGCCCTGGCCCAGGCCCTCGCCCGCTCGCCGGACGTGCTGCTGCTCGACGAACCACTCTCGGCTCTCGACGTCCCAGTCCGGGTTGAACTGAGACGGGAGCTACGCCAGCTCCAGCGCGATGTCGACGTCTCCACGGTGCTCGTCACGCATGATCCCGAGGAGGCGGCCCTTCTCGCCGACGAGGTGATCGTGGTCGTCGACGGCCGGGCTCTGCAGCAGGGGCCGACGCGCGAGGTCTACGACCGACCGTGCTCACCTGCGGTCGCCGAGCTGCTGGGAGTCCGCAACGTGGCCGCGGCAACGGTGTCCGGCGAAGGCGAGCTGCGCTGCGAAGGCGGGGTCGTGCTTCGTGCGCCGACCGGCGACCTCGTCGCGGGGACTCCGGTGCTGTGGCGGGTCAGGGCAGCCGACGCCATGGTGTCGACTGCCCACGAAGGGGCGTCCGGCGCCTTTGTCCCCGGCGCGCAGGTGCTCCACGCGCGCCTGGAGGACCTGTCGTGGCTCGGTGGTCGTGTCGAGGCCAGGGTGGCCCTGGCGCCTGGCCTCGTGCTGGAGGTCGACGGCGCGGAGCTCGGAGAGCTGCCCGCAGGTGCCGAGGTCCGGGTCACGATCGCTCCTGACGCCGTGCGCACTTGGCCAGCCCGGTAGCGTTCGGAGGTTATGCCGCTGCTCTCGTCGCCCGAGGTTCCTCCTTCGGGCGCTTCTGCCCAGGACCGCTCGACGGTGCCTCATGCCCTCGCGCAGCGACTGGCTGTCGTGGTGGGCTCGGCGCACGTGCTCATGGACCCCGATGTGGTCGCGGGGTACACGACGGACTGGACGGGGAGGTACTCCGGTCCCGCCTCCCTCGTGCTGCGGCCCGGGACGACCGGTGAGGTCGCCGCGGTGCTCCGGATCTGCCTCGACGCCAGGGTCCCCGTCGTCGTCCAGGGGGGCAACACCGGTCTCGTCGGGGGTTCGGTGCCGCCGCCGCCGTTGGCCGAGGAGCCGGTGCCTCCGGTGGTGCTGAGCACCACGCGGCTCGCAGAGATCGGGCCGGTGGACGGGCTCGACTGTCAGATCACGGTCGGGGCGGGGACCACGCTCACCTCTGTGCAGGCGGCTGCTCGCTCGGTTGGACTCACGTTCCCGGTGGACCTCGCTGCAAGGGACTCGGCCACCATCGGCGGGATGGCGGCGACCAACGCAGGCGGCGTCCACGTGCTGCGTTACGGCTCGATGCGTAGCCAGGTGGTGGGTGCCGAGGCGGCGCTGGCCGACGGGAGCGTGATCCGCCATCTCGGCGGCTTGCTGAAGGACAACACGGGCTACAACTGGCCTCACCTGCTGGTGGGCAGCGAAGGCACCCTCGGGGTGATCACCGCCGTCCGCCTGCGCCTCGCCGCTCGTCATCCCGAGCGGGCGGTGGCCCTGGTGGGCGTCGAGTCGACCGCCGCGGCGGCTGAGCTCGCGGCCGCGGTTCGTCGGCGCGACGACGGGCTGAGGGCGGCGGAGATCTTCTACGACGACGGGCTCGACCTGGTCTGCCACCATGGCGGGCTGGACGCGCCGTTCCCGCTCAGGCGTCCGGCCTACCTCCTGTTGGAGGCGACTGGCCGCCGCGACGTCGTCGAGCGGCTGGCGGCGGCACTGGCAGAAGCCGACGTGGACGACGAGGTGACGGCGCTCGCCGCGGACGGCGCCGGCATCTCCCGTCTCTGGGCCTACCGGGAACGACACTCCGAGGTCGTCGCCAGGATCGGGGTGCCGCACAAGCTGGACGTGACCCTGCCCCTCGCCCGCCTCGCCGAGTTCGAGCGCGTGGTGCGCCGAGTCGTGGAGCGGGAGCGCCCAGGGTCCGTGGTGGTGCTGTGGGGGCACGTGCTCGACGGCAATCTGCATGTGAACATCGTCGGTCCGCCACCCGACGACGAGGCGATCGACGGCACTGTCCTCGAGCTCGTGGCCGACCTCGGGGGCAGTATCAGTGCCGAGCACGGAATCGGGCGTGCGAAGACTGCCTGGCTCGGCCTCTCCCGCAGTCCGGTGGAGCTCGCGGCCATGCGTGCCATCAAGGACGCCCTCGACCCTGAGGGCATCTTGAACCCTGGAGTCCTGTTCGCGGCGCGCGGTCAACCGCGCACACGCCGCGGTGCACGCCGCGGTGCACGCCGCGGTGCACGCCGCGGTGAGGACGGAACGGTGAGAAGGTGGTGAACAGGGTGGCAGACCCCGACGCGCAGCGTGCCCTGCTGCTCGAGAACATCCATCCCGACGCGGTCTCGGTCCTGGAGGCGGCGGGGTTCAGCGTGGAGACGACGGGGAGCGCGCTCGACGAGACGGAGCTGCGCGACCAACTCGCTGAAGTCGATCTGCTCGGAATCAGGTCGCGCACGCAGGTGACGGCGGCCGTGCTGGAGTCGGCTCCCCGGCTCCTGGCGGTTGGAGCCTTCTGCATCGGCACCAACCAGATCGACCTCGCCGCCGCCGCTCGCCGCGGGGTCGCCGCGTTCAACGCGCCATTCTCCAACACGCGCAGCGTCGTTGAGCTGGCGATCGCCGAGATGATCGCCCTCACCCGTCGGTTGACCGACAAGAGCAGCGCGATGCACGGTGGCGTGTGGGACAAGTCGGCGGCCGGCAGCCACGAGATCCGTGGACGGCGCCTC
>JBOGGB010000503.1:0-12752 GCA_050743605.1 Acidimicrobiales bacterium | reverse complement strand
GGCAGCCCACACCAACGCGTCGGAGTCGCCAACCGAACGGTGCAGGTAGGCGAGCGCGCCGACCTTCCCGAGACCAGGGCACCACGCAGAGGACGTGCAGCGCCCGATCACCTTGTCGGTGCCTGGGGTCCAGAGCGACGCACCCACCAAGAGCCCGGCCTCGCCGGGCTCGGCATCTCGGGCCACGACACCGCACAGCCTCCTTGCGACTCGGCTGCCGCGGGCGTCCAGCCGCGCCACCAGCTCCTGTCCCGTGTAGCAGCCCTTCGTGAAGTTCACCGTGCGCCCGACCAGCCCTGCCTCCGCGGCGATCGTGCGGGCGTCGAGCTCGGCACCCATCCGGGGAATGCCGGCCTCGACCCTGAGCGCCTCCCATGCCGCCGAGCCGCACCACACCGCGTCGGAGGGCACCCCCTCCTCGACGGCTGCGGCATCCGGCCCCAGGAGGTCGACCCCACGCGTGCCGTTCCACTCGACCGCCAGGACGAATGGCCCCTGCGCCTGGTCGGGCGCCTGAGCGGCGAGCGGTCCCACTCCCGCGCCGCGCAACGCCACGCAGGACCATTCCACGGCCTCGAGCTCGACCTTGGATCGCAGCTTGAATTTCTGCAGGCGCGCGACCACGGTGGCACCGAAGCCTGCGTCGGTGTCGAGGAGGTACGAGTCGTCCGCGGTCCTCGTGACCCGCAGGAGCGCCGTGAGCTTGCCGTCCGGCTCGAGGAGCAGCGAGGGTGCGGAGCTGCCCACCTCTAGCGGCACGACATCCTGGCTCAGCTGGCCCTGCAGGTAGCCGAACGCGTCGGGCCCGCGTACGACCACGGCGTCGATCGGCAGGCGGTAGGCGCCGACACCCTCGCGCAGGGCGCCGTACTCGTCGGGCAGGGACGCGGGGACCGTCACGGGCCGGCAGTCACGGGCCGGCAGTCACGGGCCGGTCGGGTTCCGATGGGTTCGCACGGCGTCGAGCTGGCCGGCAGCCGTCACCGCGGCAAGGAGGGCCGCGGCCTTGTGACGGCATTCCTCGTCCTCTGCCGTCGGATCGCTGTCCGCCACGATCCCTGCTCCCGCCTGCACCGAGGCCCGGTCGCCATGACCGACGACCATCGTGCGGATGGCAATCGCGGTGTCGAGGTTGCCCGAGAAGTCGAGGTAGCCGACCACGCCGCCGTAGACGCCCCGCTTGGTCGGCTCGAGGTTGTCGATGATCTCCATTGCGCGGACCTTCGGCGCGCCCGACAGCGTGCCTGCCGGAAACGTGGCGCGCAGCACGTCGACAGGACCGAGCCCCTCACGCAGGCGCCCGGACACCTGCGAGGTGAGGTGCATGATGTGGCTGTAACGCTCCACGGTCAACAGCTCGTCCACATGCTCGGTGCCGTACTCGACGACCCGCCCGACGTCGTTGCGAGCAAGGTCGACGAGCATCACGTGCTCGGCGAGCTCCTTTCCGTCCTCGACGAGCTGCGCCGCTAACAGACGGTCAGGCTCGTCACCCGCACCACGCGGCCGGGAGCCCGCGATCGGGCGCGAGGTGACGACACGGTCGCGGAGGCGCACCATCGGCTCCGGGGACGATCCGACCACAGTCACCTCGTCGAAGCGGAGGAAGTACAGGTAAGGACTCGGGTTCAGGAGTCGAAGCGCGCGGTAGACGTCGAAAGGGTCCGATTGGAGCTCGACGTCGAAGCGCTGCGACAACACCACTTGGAAGACGTCCCCCGCGCTGATGTGCTCCTTGGCGGCGACGACCGCGTCCCGGTACGCCTCCGAAGTCATCGTGCGCCGCGTCCCGACCGGAGCCGGCCGCTCGGGCATCGCGACCGGCCGCGCGGGTGCGCCGCGTCCCGAGAAGCAGTCCGATGCGAGCTCCGCCAACCTGCTCGAGGCGGCCTCGTACGCACGCGCCGCCTCCGCCGGGGACCAGGAGGGCTCGATCAGCACGTTGTCGATGAGCACGACCCGTTGGAGCCAGTGGTCGAACGCCGCCAGCTGGCCGATGACTCCGAGCGCGGCATCCGGGTGTCCGAGGTCGTCGTACGGGGCACGGGGAAGGTGCTCGATCTCGCGCACGACGTCGTACGCGAGGTACCCGACAACACCGGACTGGAGCGGCGGCAGGTCCGGCAGGACGGGGGCGCGGCAATCGCCGAGCAGGCGCTCGAGCACCCCGAGGACCCCTCGCGCACCTTCCGTCTCGACACGGAGCAGGCCTCGGGAGGAGACCTCGGTGCCGCGCGCCGTGACCGTCGCCAACGGCCTCCTCCCGACGAAGGAGTACCGCCCCCAACGCTCCCCGCCCTCAACCGACTCGAGGAGGAAGCCCGGCGCCTCGCCAACCATCGCCGCGAACGCGCCCACTGGCGTCAGCTGGTCGCCGACCACGGCGGTCCACACCGGCACGATGCGCTGGCCCGAGCGTGCGAGCGCACGGAACCGCTCCGGGTCGGGATGGACGGGCAGTTCGGTGCCGGATCGCGCCTCCGTGGGCGCCGTCAACTGCCGGCGACCTCAGGCTCTGATGCGGGCGCGGGCACCCCCGGGCCCTTGGCGACGACGCGGAAGAAGCACGACCGCTGCTTCGTGTGGCACGCGCCGTCCCCGTGCTGGTCGACGAGCAGCAGCACCGAGTCGCCGTCGCAGTCCATGCGCACCTCCCGCACGTACTGGCGGTCGCCCGACGTCTCACCCTTGCACCAGTACTCGTTGCGGCTCCGACTGAAGAACCACGAGCGGCCCGAGGAAATCGTGCGCTCGAGCGCCTCGCGGTCCATGTACGCGACCATCAGGACGTCGCGGGACCCCGCGTCCTGGACGACGGCCGTGACGAGGCCCTGCGAGTCGAAAGCCACCTGCTCCAGCAGGGCCGCGTCGAGGTCGCCGAGCGGCACGCCGGGGACGCTCACAGAGACGGGACCGGTCACAGGTAGAGCCCGGTGCTCCCGTCGAGGCGCTCGGACGCCACGGCGTGCACATCGCGCTCGCGCAGGATGACGTACTCCTCCCCGTGCACTTCCACCTCGTAGCGGTCCTCAGGATTGAAAAGGACCTTGTCCCCCGGCTTCACGGCCCGCACGTTGGGGCCGACCGCCACGGCGTCTGCCCACGTGAGGCGCCGAGACACCTGCGCCGTCGCAGGGATCAGGATCCCCGCCCGGGAGCGGCGCTCGCCCTCGGCCGGAGTGACCTGGACCATGACCCGGTCGAAGAGCACGGTGATGGGCTGCTTCGGGTCCCTCCCTCTCGTCGGCGCGGAAGGGCTCTTGGTTGCGGACGTGACAGGCGGCGGGGCCTCGGGGGGGGGCTCCACCGCTTCGGCATCGGGCTTCGACCTCGTCGGCACACTCGCACGGTACCGCACCACCACCGAAGGCCGTCCCCCTCTCCCCGGTTCTCCGGGCCCGTTCCAGCGCCGCACGGCGCCTCGGGCAGCACGGGGCGACGGATCCGAGGGGCTGACGCCGCTACACGAGGCGGCGCTCGGTGGCCCAGTACGTCAGTTGATGCCTGGTGGAGAGCTGGAGCTTCCGGAGCACCGCGGACACGTGGGTTTCGACGGTCTTAACCGAGATCTGCAGCTCACGGCCGACCTCCTTGTAGGTGTACCCGCGGGCGATCAGGCGGAGGACCTCGCGCTCGCGGGAAGTGAGCTGGTCGAGCTCGGGGTCCACTGACGGCACCTCAGCCTCCGCGGGCATCGAGGCGAAGGCGTCGAGCACGAAGCCTGCGAGCCTCGGCGAGAAGACCGCGTCCCCGCTCGCCACACGCCGGATGGCATCGACGAGCTCTCTGCCCGAGACCGTCTTGGTCACGTAGCCCCGCGCTCCAGCGCGGATGACGGAGATCACGTCCTCGGGGGCGTCGGAGACCGACAGCGCGAGGAACTTCACCTCTGGAGCCGACCGCCGCACCTCGGCGATCACCGTCTGGCCCCCTCCGCGTGGAAGATGGACGTCGAGGAGGACGACCTCCGGGAGGCGTTCGGTGATCATCTCGACGGCTGCGCCGACCTCGTCCGCTTCGCCGACAATCTCGACGGCATCGCCCAGCTCGGCCCGCACGCCCGCCCGGAAGAGGTGGTGGTCGTCGACGAGGAAGACCCGAGGCCGCATCGTGCTCCACTCGGCAGCCCCGCGACCACCATGCTCGAGATCGTCCGTTCCCGGTCCCGCACTCATCGGTGCTCGCCTCTCGGGACGCTGAGCTCCACCTCGGTCCCTTCACCGTGAGTGGTCCGGATGACCGCTCGTCCTTCGTGGCGAAGCATCCGCGCTTGGATCGAGTGCGCGATCCCGCGCCGGTCGGCCGCGACGCCGTCCAGGTCGAAGCCCTTCCCGCGGTCCCGCACGAACACCGAGACCTTCTCTGGCTCGACCTCCGCGAACAGCGAGACCGACGCCTCCCCGGACCACTTCGCAGCGTTGACGGTCGCCTCACGCGCGGCTTCCAGGAGTGCGCGCAGCCCGTCGTCGAGCGGGCAGTCGCCCACGACGACCACGTCCACGGCCGTGCCGCGCGCCTCCTCGACCTCCGCGGCGATCGCCCGCACCCCGGCAGCAAGCGTGAGGACCTGGGCGCCAAGTGCTCCGGGGATCTCGCCGTCGAAGAGCCATGCCCGCAGCTCTCGCTCCTGTCCCCGGGCGAGCTGCACCACCCGATGCGGATCGTCTACCGCCCGCTGGATGAGCGCGAGCGTTTGCAGAACCGAGTCGTGGACCCGCGCGGCCATGTCGGCCCGCTCCTCTGCGCGCACGCGGGCCTGACGCTCCGCCATGAGGTCTCTTGCGAGTCGGATCCACCATGGGCCGAAGAGCACGATCGCCCCGGCGAAGAGCATGGCGACTCCTGCGAGGACCCCGTCCACCCCAAGGTGGCCGTGATGCAGGCTCAGCACCGCGACGCCGCCGAGCACCAGCCCGGTGCCGAGCAGGACTCTCACCAGGAACCTGCGACGGCCCCAGCGCGTCCGGGACCCGACCCGGACGACCGGCGCGGTGGCGCGGCGAAGCCATTCGCGCTCTTCGCCGTCGACGTTGCGCCACAGCAGCACGCCTCCGGCCGCGCACAGGAAGAGCGGCCATGCGACCGACGTCACCGCGCCGGCGTGCAACGCGCTGCCGATCACGAGTAGGAGGACGAGAGCGGGCAGGAACGCGAGCGCGAGCGCGATGCCGTGGCGGTCCCCGGCCACCCGCGTGCCGATGCTGTCCTCGTGGCCCTCGAGGGGCATGAAGAGCCAGGCTCCGACGTAGGCTGCAGCACCGAAGCCGCCGAACACGGTGACCACCGCGAACGCGATCCGTACGAGAGTGACATCGACGTGGAGACGCCTGGCGATCCCGCCGGCCACCCCGCCGACCATTCGGTCGTCGAGCGAGCGCTCCCACCGCACGTGCGAGCCAGGAGGCGTATGGCGGTCTCGCCAGCCCTGGCGGGCACGCCCGAGCGCCGGAGACGAGGAAAGCGGAGGTGCCGGTGGGGAGCCGGCGGGCGGAGTCACCACGCGCGGCGGCGGGGTCTGCGGTGCCTGCCGCGGAGACGAGGTCTCCGGTGCCTGCCGCGGAGACGGGGTCTGCGGTGCCTGCCGCGGAGGCGAGGTCGGTTCCAAGGAGCTGGCGATCCAGCAATGATCGCGCCCGGTGCCCGGTCCGGGGATCGGGGGGCTCCCTGAGCGGGAGCTCGACGCCCTCAGGGTCGGAAACGGAGGGTCCCCGATGGCGGGGAATGCCGGTGCGGCGCACCATCGGGTCATGGACCCCACCTTCCACAACGCGGATCGGCCTCCACCTCTGCGCCGTGCACGCACACGCCAGTTGGTCGCCGGAGTGTGCGCCGGGCTGGCCGACTACTTCGACCTCGACATCGTCCTCGTCCGTGTCCTCGTCGTGGGACTCGCACTCGTGGCCGGCATCGGACTGCCGCTCTACCTCGCGGCCTGGTTGCTCGTTCCCGAGGACGACACCGACGAGAGCATCGCCGAGCGCCTGCTCTGGGACGTGCGGCCGCGAGGTGGCCCGATGCCGGCCCGGGCCCAAGGGGCCGGCAGCGGAGGGAGCCAGCATGCCGAGGCACGCTGACTGGCCTCGATGGCGGTGTGGTCCCGACCCGACGCTCCGCATCGGGGACGCCGAGCGGAATGCGGCCGCGGACGCGCTCTCCCAGCACTACTCGGCCGGGCGTCTCGACGATGCCGAGCTGAAGGAACGGCTCGACCGGGCCATGAGCGCGAGGACCGGAGCAGACCTCGGCGGGCTCATGGCCGACCTGCCCCCCCTCGACCCCGCCACGCCCCAATCCTCTCTTCCGGTCCGCCGGCAGCGGCACCTGAGCGGGCTGTGGATCGTCCTCTGCGTCGTGCTCGTCCTTGCCGCGCTCGGCCACGGGCCCGCGTGGTGGCCGTGGTGGGCTGTGCTCCGCATCCCCTGGCTCGTCGTCGCCGGGATCGCGCTCGTGCTCTGGCGACGGGCACGCCGACGGCGCTGGCGTCCCGACGTCCCCTGACGTCAGGACGGGCGCACGGTCACGCCGTGCTCGGCGAGGAACCTCTTCGCCCCGGCGATCGTGTGCTCCCCCCGGTGGAAGATCGAGGCGGCGAGCACCGCGTCGGCCCCGGCCGCAGCCCCCTCGGCCAGGTGCTCGAGCGTCCCGACCCCGCCCGAGGCGACTACCGGGACGCCGACCGCGTCCACGACCCGGCGCGTGAGCTCGAGGTCATAGCCGTCACGGGTGCCGTCCCGGTCCATGGACGTGAGGAGGAGCTCCCCCGCACCGAGCGCGGCCGCTTGCGTCGCCCACTTCAGCGCGTCGGTCCCGGTCGGCGTGCGCCCGCCGTGCGTGCACACCTCCCAGTCGGCGCACGCTTCGCCCGTCTTGCGCCGGGCGTCGAGCGCGACCACGACGCACTGCGCGCCGAACTCGCCGGCAAGCTCGGCAACCAGATCAGGGCGCTCGAGCGCCGCGGTGTTCACGGCCACCTTGTCCGCCCCCGCACGTAGCAGACGCCGCGCGTCCTCACGCCCGCGCACGCCACCGCCCACCGTGAAGGGGATGAAGACCTGCTCCGCGGTACGCGCCACGACCGAGACCATCGTCGCGCGCCCGTCCGACGACGCGGTGATGTCCAGAAAGGTGAGCTCGTCGGCACCTTCTGCGTCATAGCGCGCGGCAAGCTCGACGGGGTCTCCCGCGTCGACGAGATCAACGAACCGCACGCCCTTCACGACGCGCCCGCCGGTTACGTCGAGGCAAGGGATCACCCGGATGCTGCGCACGCCGCGATCGCCTCCTCTACGCCTATCGATCCGTCCACGAGCGCGCGCCCGGCGACCACCCCCGCGAGCGCTCGCCCCTCGACGGGCGAGCGGAGACGCGCGAGCGCGGAGACGTGGTCCGCGACGCCGACGCCCCCGGACGCGACCACGTCGAGGTCGGTCGCGTCGAGGACCCACGACAACCCGTCCGTGTCGGGACCCTCGCGCGTCCCGTCTCGGTCGATCGCCGTCACGACCAACGCTGCAAGCGGCACCCCCGACCACGCGCGCAGCAGCTCGGCAGGGTCGGCCGCAGCGCGCTCGGTCCAGCCCCTGAGCGCGAGCACGAGCGCGCCACCCTCCACACGGCGGTAGTCGAGCCCGACGGCGACGCGACCGGGATGCCGCTCCGCACACCGGACCGCAAACGTGGGGTCCTCGATCGCCGCGGTCCCGAGCACGATCCGGTCGACGCCCCGAGCGACCAGTGCGTCGACGTCGGCTCCCTCACGCACGCCGCCTCCGACCTCCACGCGCGACCCGGAGCGGTGGGCTGCCGCCGCCAGCGACAGCACGACGACCCGGTTGGCCGCCGATCCGCTGCGCGCCGCGTCGAGGTCGACCACATGGAGCCACGGTGCTCCCAGGGCGAGGAACCTCTCAGCGACCTCGAGCGGGTCGCCGAAGACGTGCGACGCGCCGAACTCTCCCTTGACGAGCCGTACCGCCCGTCCGTCCATGACGTCGACTGCGGCGAACAGCTCCATCACGCCGCGCAATGCGCCACGAAGTTGGCGAGGATCGCGAGGCCCGTGGCACCCGATTTCTCGGGGTGAAATTGCGTTCCCCACACTCCACCGGTCTCCGCGGCAGCCGCCGTCTCTCCGCCGTACTCGCACGTGGCCACCGTCTCGGGACCGATCTCGGGAGCGTAGGAGTGGACGAAGTAGACCCACGGCTCCTCCCCCACGCCTGCCAGGAGCTCCGAGGACCGGCGCCGCGCCAACGCGTTCCATTGCATCTGTGGAACTTTCACCGTTCGAGGGAGGCGCCGGACGGTACCAGCCAGCACTCCGAGCCCCGCTTGACCTGGGGCTTCCTCGGACCCGTCGTAGAGCAACTGGAACCCGACGCAGATCCCGAGAAACGGCACTCCCGCGTCGATCGCCGCAAGCGCCGCGGTGCCGAGGCCACTCCGCGCGAGCGCGTCAGCGCTGGGTCCGAAGGCCCCGACGCCGGGAAGCACGACACCAGCCGCGCCCTCGACGTCGCTCGGGTCGGTGACGAGCCGAGCCGCCGCGCCGACGTGGACGAGCGCGCGCTCTGCAGACCGGAGGTTGCCGATGCCGTAGTCGAGGACCGCGATGGTCCCGCCGGTCACGCCCACGACGCGCTCAGAGGGTGCCCTTGGTGGAGGGCACCTGGACGCCGTCGACCCTGACCGCGTCGCGCAGCGCGCGGGCTACGCCCTTGAAGACCGCCTCCACCACGTGGTGGGTATTGCGGCCCGACTTGCGGCGGACATGGAGGGTGATGCCCGCAGCGGTGGCAAACGCTCGCCAGAACTCCTCGGCCAGCTGCGGGTCGAACGGCGGCGCGCCGAGGCCCGGGGTGTCGGCCGCGAAGGGCACGTCGTAGGCGAGGAAGGCGCGGCCGGACAGGTCGAGCGCCACTTCCACGAGCGCCTCGTCCAGGGGCAGCAACGCCGACGCGAACCGCCGGACTCCCGACTTGTCGCCGAGCGCTTCGGCCAGGCAGCCCCCGAGCACGATGCCGACGTCCTCCACCGTGTGGTGGGCATCGACGTGGAGGTCGCCTTGCGCGTGCACCGTGAGGTCGAAGCCCCCGTGCGCGCCCAGCTGCGAGAGCATGTGGTCGAAGAACGGAAGCCCCGTCTCCACCTCGGCACGGCCTGGTCCGTCGATGTCGAGCACGACCTCGACGGTGGTCTCCTTCGTCGCCCGCCGGCGTTCCGCGCGGCGCGCCCCGGGCACGGACCCTGGAGCCGCCGTCGCCGGCGTCATCGGAGCGCTCCAGACAACGCCTCCAAGAAGCGGTCGTTCTCCTTAGGGGTGCCCACCGTCACTCGGAGGCAACCTTCCAGGCCGGCACGTGCCGAGAAGTCTCGCACGAGCACTCCCTCAGCAAGGAGAGCGCACCACACCTCGCGCGCGTCCTTGACTCGGGGTCGGAACAAAAGGAAGTTCGCATCCGATGGCCACGTCTCCACGTCGACCGCCGAGAGGCCGTCGGCGAGCTGCGCGCGGGCTTCTGCGACCCTCTGCACCCGCTCGGCCATCTCGTCTTCGTAGCGCAACGCGAGCAGGCCGGCGAGCTGGGTCTGGACCGACAGGTGGTACGGCAGGGCTGCCGCCCGGCAGCCGGCCACCACTTCGGGGTCTGCGACCAGGTAACCGAGTCGCGCGCCCGCCATCGCCCAGGTCTTGGAGAACGTGCGCACGACGACGAGGCCCGCCCTCGAACCGGGGCCGGGGGCCTGCCCGCGCCCGCCCCCGCCGCGCAGCGCCAGCGCCGACCAGCTCGAGAACTGCCCGTAGGCCTCGTCGACGACGACGAGCCCCGGCGCCGCGTCGACCATCGCGGTGACGAGCGCCGGGTCCTCGAGGCGACCGGTCGGGTTGTTGGGGGAGCACAGGAACACCACGTCGGGACGCGCGCGCGCCAGCGCCGCCGCCCACCTGTGGGGGTCGATCCGCAGGTCAGCGCCACGCGACTCGATGACGACCTCCATGCCGGTCAACCCCGCGATGTGCGCGTGGAGCGCGTAGGTCGGCTCGAAGACGAGCACACGGCGCCCAGCGCCCCCGAAGGCGACGAGCAGGCACTGGAGGACCTCGTTCGAGCCGTTGGCGCAGAAGACCTCTTCGGGCCGGGTGCCGTGAATACCGGCGATCGCGGCGCAAAGCTCCGACGCGTCGCGGTCGGGGTAGCGGTGGAAGTCCACATCGCCCATTTCCTCGGCGAGGGCTCGCCGCCAGGCGTCGGGTGGCGCATACGGCGACTCGTTCGTGTTCAGCCGTACGTCAGCAGCGGGCTGCAGCGAGTGATATCCGCCGAGCGCGGCGAGCTGGTCGCGCAGAGGCACGAGCGCGCTCACGAGCGGCCCGCCTCCAGCGCGGCCCGGCGCAAGGCGACCGACGTGGCGTGCGCGGGGAGCCCCTCGGTCTCGGCGAGCGCCTCGACGGCCGGCCCGAGCATCTCCATCGCGGCGGGCTGCGCGCTCACGGCGTGGAAGTGCCGGCAGAAGTCGTCGGCCCTGAGCGCGGACGCGAAGCGCGCAGTGCGGTTCGTCGGCAGCACGTGGTTCGGCCCGGCGACGTAGTCGCCCAGACTCGC
This sequence comes from Acidimicrobiales bacterium, assembly GCA_050743605.1. GTDB lineage: Bacteria > Actinomycetota > Acidimicrobiia > Acidimicrobiales > RAAP-2 > JAJYVT01. Next base: position 2,148 of record JBOGGB010000503.1, on the reverse strand, counting down.
CGGAGACCACGGGCCGCAGAACACCGCTCCGGCCGCCCGCACTGAACCGAGGAGCTCCTCGGCCTGCTCGAAGAGGAGCTCCAGGTGCTCGGGCGCAACCACGTTCGCCACATCGATCGCGTGGCGGGGGCCGTCCACGATGCACGTGTAGCCGCCGCTGCGCAGGGTCGCGGCAAGGTCCTCACGGCGCGGCGAGCTGGCGACGACTCGCTCGAGCGCCTCTTCCACCTCGTCGGCCTTCTGCTCGGACCACGTCACCAGCCACGCCAGCCCGTCAGGCCCGTGCTCGGCCTGCACCGCCAGGTCGATCGCCGCGAACTCCGCGGGGGTGTCGGGCGCGGCGACCACCACCACCTCGGACGGTCCGGCGAAGGCTGAGGCCACACCGACGAGACCGCTCACCTGCCGCTTCGCCTCCGCCACGTAGCGGTTGCCCGGACCCACCACGACATCGACGCGCCGCACCGACTCGGTCCCGTAGGCCATGGCAGCGATCGCCTGCGCCCCCCCGAGCGCGTACACCTCGTCGACCCCTGCGAGCGCCGCCGCGGCGAGCGTGGCGTCGTTCACCCTGCCGTCGCGTCCGGGAGGCACGCAGAGCACGACCTGCTCGACGCCGGCCACCCTGGCTGGCACCGCGCACATGAGCACGGTCGAGGGGTAGCGCGCCCGTCCACCGGGCGCGTAGCACCCCACCCGCTCCACTGGACGAATGAGGTGGCGCACCCGGACGCCGTGCGCCACGAAGTCGGGCACCACGGCCATCTCGTGGGCGTGGTACGCGGCGATGTTCCGGTGCGCGACGAGAAGCGCCTGGCGCAGCTCCTCGGAGATCCGAGCGAGCGCGTCGTGGAGCTCGGAATCTGGGACCGCGAGATGCTCGAGCGTGACCCCGTCGAACTCCCGGGTCAGGGCAAGGAGCGCCCCGTCACCCTCACGGCGCACACGCTCGACGATCGCCGCGACCGCCTCCCTCTCGGCGCGTCCAGGCTCCTCTGGGCGCGGCAGTGCCCCGGCCAAGGCCGCTCCGCTCTGCCCACGCACGTCGATCCTGGTCAGCATCCTCCGCCTCCTACAAGGCACCAGATGCTACCGGCGTGCCCGTCGGTCCCCGGGACGGCCGGCACGCAGGGAGGCACGGGCGGCGCGCAGCGGCCGAGCGGGGCATCATGCGTGGGTGACCAGGCCGCGCGCAGAGCTCTCGTCGATCACTTCGACGCTGGCAGACCTGAACGAGCGCGTGACGGCCCTGGCGGAGCGGTCGCGCGACGGCGGCGAGGCCGATCTCGCCGCGGAGCTGTTCGCTATCGAGCGTGACCTGCGCGGGGCGCTGCGGCGCCTTGCCAGGGCATCTTCGGAGCGCAGCCCCCGGACCTGACCCGCTCCGGCGGTCAGACCCCGTACTGGACGAGGTCGTGCCCCAACACCGCCGTGGCGGAACGCAGCGCGGCCTGCCTCGTGTTGACGATCGCCGCATTGCGCCGGGCCGCAGTCTCGGCGGTCGATACGGCGACCAGGTCTGCCGTTCCGGCACGCGCGGCCAGCTCCCCGGTGCGCTGGGCGCCTTCGCGCCCGAGTGGCTCGATCTCGGTCCCCGCCAGCAACGCGTCGAGCCGGTCACCGCGCCCTTCGGTCCGGTACGCCTCGGCGACCGCGCCGACCGCGACGACCGGGACCACGCCGTAGGTGAGCGCCGCCCGGTGCAACGCCCACACCATCCGGTCGCCGTGCGCTGCTGCACGCAGCGCGCCCACGCCGTACACGACGCCGTCGCGTGCGGTCACGCGCGGCGGCGCACCCGAGACGCCATGCCGGACACCCCCGACAGCAGGCGGCCGAGGAGCGCCTCGCCGGCAGCCATCTCCTCGGCGGTGAGCGGGCCGGCCTCCGACTCCCACGCGGCGACGCCGCGCAGCCCCTGGCGGACCCGAAGCTGACGCTCCGCTGCGCCCGAGAGCCATGCGCTGAACGAGACGCCGTCCTCCTTGGAAGCCACCTCGACAGCCTTCGCCACGTCGTCCGACAGGGATACCGATCGCTTGGTCACCACAGGACCAGGGTAACACCGGGGGTACCACCACGTCTCGATACGGGTCCGTCGCCTCCCCGATGCTCTTGGGCCGGGACGCGACGACGGCGCCCCGAGGG
>JBOGGB010000502.1:0-1771 GCA_050743605.1 Acidimicrobiales bacterium | reverse complement strand
GTCCGGTCCCTGGCGAGCACCGACGCGGCGGCGGCCAGGATGGCGCCACGGGTGCGGGCCCGGACGCTGGACGTCGGCCGCTCATCGGCGATCACGGGCACAGGCTAGCACGCACCGGCGCATTTTTGATACGCTTACGTTCCATAAGGGAGTGAGAATCTCCCACGGAGAATCGACGACTGGAGGATCGGTCATGGCGCGCCTCGCTGCCCGACACCCGGACAACGCGCCGGGCGAGTGGTACGTGGACGACCGCTGCATCGCCTGCGACGTCGCCCTCCAACACGCCCCCGATTTCATCGGGGCAACGACCGGCGGACAGTCGATCGTCATCCGTCAACCCTCCGACGCAACCGAGGAGACGGCGCTTTGGCGAGCGGCACTCGCCTGCCCCACCCGTTCGATCGGCACCACCACCCGGCGGAAAGCGCCAGCCGCGATGTTCCCCTTCGAGGTGGCCCCCGGGGTGTTCCTCTGCGGCCACAACGACCTTCGCAGCTTCGGAGCCCACGCCTGGTTCGTCCCCCAGTCCGACGACCCCTTCCTCGTCGACGCCCCCCACTGGGACCAAACCCTCGTCCGAGCGATCGAAGACGCCGGCGGCATCGGCCACGTGTTGCTCACCCACCGCGACGACATCGCGGATGCCCAACGCTACGCGGACCACTTCGACGCCCGAGTATGGATCCACGACGCAGACCGCGACGCGGCACCCTTCGCCACCGACATCATCACGACCGACGATAAACTGACCATCTTCCCCGGCATGGTCGCCTTCGCCGTGCCCGGCCACACCCGCGGCAGCGTCCTCTACCTCCACCGCGAGCGGCATCTCTTCTCGGGCGACACCCTGGCCTGGTCGAGGCACACGCACGACCTCCGCCCCATCGAGACGATCTGGTACTCCCGCCAAGAACACCGACGCTCCCTCACCCGCCTGGCTCACTCCCCTCACCACTTCGAATACGTCTTCCCCGGGCACGGCGACTGGACCAAGGAACCCGTCAGCGACATGACCAACCGGCTCGCACAACTCGTCTGACCCCCGTCGAGCGGGAGCCAGCCGCTCACGATTCTCTCGGCTACGGGACATTCGGAGCCTGACCACCGGCAAGGTCGTCTTCAAAGGGGGCAGACGGACCTACTGTCGTGCGGCATCGAGGCGCATCAGCGCTTCGGCCAAGAGATCCTCGGCCTCCCGGACCCACCCGGGATCGTCGACGGTGTCCCAGTCGTTCTCCATGATCTTTGCGACATCCCAATAGGGATGGTGCGGCCGGCCGGTCAGCTCCTCGTAGGCAGCCACGAACGCGGAGGCGGCCTCCTCGCCGGCCCAATCGAGCAGGTTCCAGCGACACGTCGCGATATCCATGTCAGCAGGTCCGACGCACGCGTTGGCCCAGTCCACCAGCCCGCCGAGCGCGCCCCGGGACCACAGCACGTTGCCGGGATGGAAATCTCGATGGATGAAGCACGCCTCGTAGGCCGGTTCGCCTGTTCGCCACAGCTCCAGTGCCCGCTCCCACAACTCCGGGCGCCGGCACCCTCGCGGTGGCGTGGTTGCAGTCTCTCTGCACCACGGGGAGTAGCGGTGGTCGAAGCCGACGGCGCTTACGGAGTGAACCTGCGCAGCCAGACCAGCCAGAGCCCCCACGTCCGGCGCCGCCTGTGCCCGCCCGGGGACGCGGGCCATCAACAGGGCCGGGATGCCGTCTCCGACGTCTGCTCCGTGCGGATCGGCGGCGATGACCGCCGGCACCGGCAAACCGTG
>JBOGGB010000501.1:0-1548 GCA_050743605.1 Acidimicrobiales bacterium | reverse complement strand
CGCCCGTGGCGTCACGGTCCATCCGCTGATCTCGCGCGTCGTCCACCTCGGGAACACAACAGCCCCTCCCACGACCGCCGAGTGCCTCGCCGCCTTCGGAGCCCGCTGCTACGGCCCCACGCAGATCGAGACCGCCTACGACGAAGCGCCGCTCTTCGCGCACGGCATCGACGGGTCCGGCGAGACGATCGTCGTCGTCGACGCATTTGGCGCGCCCGACATCCGCACAGACCTCGCGCACTTCGACCAGACGTACGGCCTCGCGACACCCGGGCTCACGATCCTCCCCTACGGGACGGTCCCTGCCTTCAACCCGACAACAGGGACAATGGCGGGCTGGGCCGAGGAGACCACCCTCGACGTGGAGTACTCCCACACGACCGCGCCGGGAGCGAACATCCTCCTCGTGGAGACCGCGACGCCCGAGACCCTCGGAGTCACAGGGTTCCCGACAATCGTGAACGCGGAGACCTACGTCGTCGACCATCACCTCGGCGACGTCATCACCCAGAGCTTCGGGGCGTCCGAGCAGACCTTCGAGAGCCCGCGCACAGTCGCACCGCTGCGCACCGCGTACCTGAACGCGCAGTTCCGCGGCGTCACCGTGCTCGCCGCATCAGGGGACACAGCTGCGGCGGGTGCCAAGACACTGACAGATGTCTCGTACTTCCCCTACGCGGTGGTCGGCTGGCCCGCGAGCGACCCCCTCGTGACCGGGGTGGGCGGCACGCAGCTCAACCTCGGCACAACAGGCGCGCAGGTCGCGCCCCAGGACGTCTGGAACACAACGACAGCCGCGGGCGCCCCCGAGGGGGGCGGCGGCGGCTACTCCGACGTCTTCACCCGGCCGACGTACCAAAGCTCCGTGGCGTCGACGGTCGGGTACCGGAGGGGCGTGCCGGACGTCTCGATGAGCGCCTCGTGCGCGGGCTTCGTGGACGTCTACATCACCGGGCTCGCGACAGGAGGCGGCTGGTTCGGCATCTGCGGGACGAGCGAGGCGAGCCCGCTCTTCTCGGGCATCGTGGCCCTCACCGACCAGGTGGCGCACCACCCGGTGGGCTTCATAGACCCCGCCCTCTACGAGATGAAGGCGGCGAACGACCCGGGGATAGTGGACGTCACCCAAGGGAACAACTCGACGCACTTCACCACACCCACGACCGGCCAGACCGTCGACATCGCCGGCTACTCGGCAAGCGCCGGCTACAACCTCGCCACGGGCATCGGCACGGTGGACGCCGCGCAGTTCGTGCCGGATCTGGCGGCTGCGGCCCGGCACACGCCCCGGTGGACGTTCTACCTGTTGTCGCCGTTCTTCCTCCCGACGCCCTAGCCCGTCCCGACGCCCTAGCCCGTCCCGACGCCCTGCGCCCCACCCGGGGCGCCGATCGGTTCAGACCTTCTCGAGCCAGGCGACGGCCCCCTCGAGCCCCTCGATGTCGAGCGGCGTCCCCTCACCGGCACCGGTCACGGTGGGGGGACCGTCACCAGGTCCGGCGAGCACCTCGGTGGCGAGCACCTCGGTGGCGAGCACCTCGGTGGCGA
>JBOGGB010000500.1:0-3803 GCA_050743605.1 Acidimicrobiales bacterium | reverse complement strand
CGGTCGTCGCTCGCACGCCATACGAGGTGGTCGGGCGTGACGTCGAGCCGGTGGCCCGACTTAGTGTGGATCCGCAAGACCTCCTTCCGCCCGTTGTGCTTGACCGCGACGATCTTGGTGACACCGTGTGCGTCGAGCACCTTGGTGCCGACCGCGCGCTCCTCCACGAGCCGGCCGATCGGCACCATGCCCTCGGGGGTGCTCACGAGCGCGCCGTACGGCTGGCACGCCGAGCCCTGCTGCGGGACGCCGTGCACCCCGATGTTGAACCACACCGGGGAGTTGAAGGCGGCCTTCTGGTGGACGATGAGGTGCTTCAGCTCGGCTCGGAAGGTCTCTGCCTCCGCTTCGTCCACGAAGTAGCCGTCCTTCACCCCCCAGGCGGTGATCGTGTCCACGACCCGATCGGCGACCTGCTTGAGCGACCACTCCCGCTCGTCGGTGCCGAGCGTCCCCCGGAAGTACTTCTGGGCGAGGATATTGGTGGCGTTCAAGCTCCAGGAGTCGGGCACCTCGACTCCGAGCTGCTCGAAGGCGACCGAGCCGTCGCGGTAGTTCGTGATCCGCGCCTCCCGCAGCGCCCAGCGGAGCTCGTCGTAGGGATCGACGCCCTCGGTGGTGAAGTGCCGGCGGATCCCGATCGCGGCTCGCTGCGGTGCGATGGCCATTGGCTCCTTGCTCCTCTGCTCGCTGATCTGTGCTGCTCGCTGACCTGTGCTGCTCGCTGATCTGTGCTGCTCGCTGTCCCGCTTCCTGCCTGGGGCCCCTGGCGCCGCCGAACGCGACGCTAACCACTACATCTTGTGGTCGGGGCCCCCCAGGACGCGAGATAGTGGGGTTCATTACAGCACTGTAGTTACGCGCGTGTCAACGGCGATCGCCCCGCCCCGATCCTGGTCAGGGACGATTCGCGAAGGTCGCCTCCCGGTGCAGCGGCCCGCGCGGCTTCTCGGTAGCCTGCGCCGCGGTGGCCAGTGTGCTCGCCGTCGACGCAGGGACGACCGGCGTCCGCACGCTCGCCTTCGACGAGTCCGGCGACGTCGTCGCGGGGGCGTACCGGCCGCTCCGCACGCGGTTCCCGCGGCCTGGCTGGGTCGAGCAGGACCCCGAGGAGATCTGGACGCACGTGGCGGCGACCCTCGCAGAGGTCGCGTCGGACCTCACCGACGCGGGCCGGGCCGTCGCGGCGATCGGCCTGGCGAACCAGCGTGAGACGGCCGTGGCGTGGGACCGCCGCACCGGGGCGCCGCTGCACGACGCGGTCGTCTGGCAGGACCGCAGGACCGCCGCGCGCTGCGAGGAGCTCGCCGGCACCGGCATTCTCCCGCTCGTCCGCGCGCGCACCGGGCTCGTGCTGGACCCGTACTTCTCGGCGACCAAGTTCGAGTGGCTGCTCCGGGAGGGCGCCGCCGACGCCGGTCCAGACCTCGCGCTCGGGACGATCGACGCGTGGGTGCTCTTCCGGTTGAGCGGCGGCGCGGTCTTCGCCACCGACGTCTCGAATGCGTCACGCACGTCCCTCCTCGACATCCGCACGCGCGCCTGGACACCGGAGCTGTGCGAGGTCTTCGGCGTCCCGGTCGGCGCTCTCGGCGAGGTCCGTCCCTCGTGCGGCCGGTTCGGGCGGGTCGGCGAAGGCGGGCTCCCGCTCGGCTCGGCCCAGGCGCTGTCGGGGGTACCCATCGGCAGCGTCGTCGGCGACCAGCAGGCCGCCCTGTTCGGTCAGGCGTGCGTCGAGCGGGGCATGGCGAAGGTGACGTACGGGACGGGGAGCTTCCTCCTCGTCCATGCCGGCTCGTCGTGCCCGGCGCCGTGCGACGGGCTGCTCACGACCGTGGCCTGGGACCTGGGCGGTCACGAGTCCCGTCCCGACCACGCCGACGTCGCGTACGCGCTCGAGGGGTCGACGTTCGTCGCGGGCGCGGCCATCCAATGGCTGCGTGACGCGCTCGGCGTCGTGGAGCGCTCCGAGGAGGTCGGCCCGCTCGCCTCTTCCGTGCCCGACGCAGGCGGAGCCGTGGTCGTGCCGGCCTTCGCCGGGATCGGCAGCCCGTGGTGGGACCCGCACGCGCGGGGCGTCGTCACCGGGATCACCCGGGGGGTCGGACGCGCGCACTTGGCGCGTGCCGTGGTGGAGGCGATGGCCTTCTCTGTCCGCGACATGGTCGACGCAGCCACCCGGGCGCTCGGCACGCCCCTGCGCGAGCTGCGTGCGGACGGCGGGGCGTCCGCGATGGAGCTCCTCCTCCAGCTCCAGGCCGACCAGCTGCAGCTCCGGGTGGTCCGGCAGCGCTGCATCGAGTCGACGGCCCTGGGCGCGGCGATGCTCGCGGGACTCGCGGAGGGGGTCTGGGGAAGCGTCGAAGAGGCCGTGGCGACCTGGGAGCCAGACGTGGAGCGCGTGCCGGTCGTCGGTGCAGAGGCCGCAGAGACCGCGTACGCCGCGTGGCTCCGCGCCGTCGAGCGGGCTCGGGGCTGGGCCTGACCCTGTCGCTTGCTCGCCTCTCGCTCGCCAACTGCTTGCCTGGTCGCCAACTGCTTGCCTACTGCTTGCCTACTGCTTGCCTACTGCTTGCCTACTACTTGTTGCCTACGGCTCGCCTCTCGGCTCGACGGAAGGGCTGGCCGCACCTCCTACAAGCCGCGCACCGCGACCTTCGTGGATCTGGTGGCGCAGCCGCGCGTCTCGCACGACCTGAGTCGCGACCTCCCAAGCGGAGCCCGTGTAGACAAGAACGGCTAGCAGGGTAAGCAAACCGGTGAAGGCGTAGCTCAGGCCGTCGCTCAGGTGGAGCACTCCAGGTAGCGCCTCCGAGAGCGCGAGGAGCATCGCTCCCACCAGGCAGCCGACGAAGCTTCCACGTCCTCCGAGGAGGCTCGCTCCACCGAGGATCGGGGCAGCGATGGCCAGCAGGATGTACTGGTTGCCGACCGTGGGAGTCCCCGATCCCACCTGTGCCGCAAGCAGCATCCCGGCGATCGCCGCAAGAACGGCGCAGCCCACGTACGCGAGCTGGCGCTGGAGCGACGTCCTCTCACCCAGGCGATACGCGGTGACGGGGTTCAAGCCGACGGAACGCATCCTCAGGCCACGCCCGCTGAAATGCAGGAAGCAGTCGAACAATAGGAACAACGCTGCCACCACGATCAGCGGCACAGGTACGGGTCCCCAACTGGCGCTCAGGACGGCGGTGACCGCACTGTTGAACTCACCACCCGGAGTCGGTCGCAGGATCAGGCCGACCCCTTGGAGGATACCCATGGTGCCGATGGTGGCGATCACGGCAGGTATGCGGATCCTCTCGACGATCACCGCGTTCATCGCTCCGATGACGACACCCATGACGATCGCGGCGAGGAGGCAAAGGAAGAGACCCGCGACCGAACCTTCGGACGTGAACAGATAAGAGAGGACTGCGACGGCGAGCCCCATGGTGGCCCCGACGGAGACGTCAATGGCGCCGGTGAACATGACGAGGAACTCGGCCGCGGCAACAACCGCCAGCGGGAGCGTGACGAGAAGCACGTTGTAGACGCTCGCGGAGCTCAGGAAGGTGCTGGTCTGACTCTGCGTGTACCCGCCGACTGCCAACAGCACGAGCACGACCAACGCAAGGTGCAGCGTGTCCGGACTGAGACGCCGCCTACGCCGGCGCCGAGTGGTCGCGCCGGCCGAGAGCTGAGCGTCGTCGATGCCAGTGCTCGCGTGGGTGAACGCCGAGATGATGCGCTCTTCCGTCGCGTCCTCTCCCAGGATCTCGGCGACCGCTTTCCCACGTGAGAGCACGACGACGCGGTCACAC
>JBOGGB010000499.1:0-3929 GCA_050743605.1 Acidimicrobiales bacterium | reverse complement strand
ACCTGGTGGCCGCGGCCGAGCGCCCCGTCCTCGTCACCTTCAGGGTCGGCCGCCGCCCCGGCGGGACCGCGGCGGTGACCCGCCTCGCCGATCTCGCCGCCATGCCGGTCGTCGGGCAGCCCGAGGCGGTCAACGTGGCGAGCGACCACCCGATGGCCCGGATCGGCGCCGACGAGGGCACGTCCCTCCTCGAGCAGGCGGACGTCGTCTTGGTGGTCGAGAGCGACGTGCCGTGGATCCCGCGCCGGACCCGCCTCGCTCCGGGTGCCCGAGTGGTCCACATCGACCCCGACCCGGTCCACGCGTCGATGCCGCTGTGGACCTACCCGGTGGACGTCGCGGCGACCGCCGACGGTGCCATCGCCCTGTCGCAGCTCGCGGACGCCCTGGAGGAGCGAAGGGCGGGATCGGGCCCCGCCTGGGAAGAGCGCCGCGACCGTCTGGACACGGGCAGACGGACCGAGCGGAGCGGTGACGCGCCCCGGCCGGCCCCGAACAACGGGGAGCCGGGTGACGCGCCGCTGCGCCCTGCCGACGTGCTCGGAGTGCTGGCCGAGCTGCTGGACCCTGAGGACGTCGTCGTCGAGGAGGCGGTCACCAACGCCGGCGCCGTCGCCGCCCACCTCCCGCGCTCCCGGCCCGGCACGCTCACCTCGGCGGGAGGCCCCGGTCTCGGATGGGCGCTGGGTGCCTCGGTGGGGTTGCGGATGGCCCGGCCGGACCGCCGGGTCGTCGCCGTGGTGGGGGACGGCTCCTTCATGTTCGGCGTGCCCACGGCTGCGCTCTGCCTGGCCGCCGAGGCGCAGGCGCCATTCGTGGCGGTGATCCTCGACAACGACGGCTACCGCGCGAGCCGGCTGCCGGTGCTCTCGCTGTTCCCAGAGGGGCCGAGCGCCGCCGCGGGGGACGCCGTCGGCACCCGCTTCCGGCAGCCGCCGGACTTCGCCGCGGTGGCCGAGGCCTGCGGTGCCCTTGGGCGGACCGTGCAGGACGAGGCAGGGCTGCGCCAGGCCTTGGAGGAGGCCTTCGCCGCGGTCGCCGGCGGCCGTGCGGCGGTCCTCGACGTCCGCATCGAGCGGGGGTGAACCGATGGGCGGGAGCATCTCGACCTCGTGAGTGACGCGGACCTTGCCGCTTCGGCGATCGAGCGCGGCCTCACGGTCTGCTCCGCGGACACGGACGTCGGCCGCTTCACCGAGGTGCGCTGGGGGAGCCCTCTCAGCTGAGGTCGCTCTGCATCTTCGTGATCACCTGAGGGGTGACCGCGAGCGGGCCGCCGAAGATCACGAGCTTTGTGATGTGAACTCCCGCGCTGAGCGCCGATGTGTGGTCGATGCCCGGACCCTGGGCTCCTGCTGACTTGAGCAGCGCTGTCAGGTATGGGCCGATCGTCGTCTGGTTCTCGGTCAGGAGCTGCGGCCATTCGTTGTTGCCCGTCACGACAGAGCCGGCGAGGGCGTCCGTGAAGCCGTTCCCCCGAGCAACCGCGAGCGTGCCATGGGGATTCCACCCGAGCCCGAGCCCCCCGCCGAGCAGTGTGTGGGTCGCTGTCACGTTCAGCTCGAACTGGGCAAGCTCTGCGGCCGTGTCGGTGGCGTCGGTCCCGGCGATGCGGAGCACCGAGACCCCGTGGCTCTCGAGGGAGGTCACCACGCTGTTCGTGACCGCGAGCGGTCCGCCCATCACGATGACCTGAGTGACCGAAAGGGTGCCGATCGCTGTCACGACCTGTGTCGAGAGCTTCAGCGTTGTAGTCAGGAGCACCGGGAAGTGCTGCTTGTAGGACATCGCGCTCGCTGACATGGCGTCTTGGAAGTGCGTGCCGGTCGCCACGATCGCGGTCTTCATCGCCGCCGTGCCGGTCGGCGCAGTAGAGCCGCTGCCCTTCGTGTCGTTGTACTTGCCGTTCCCGCCTGTGGCGTTCACCCCTGCATAGGCCCCGGCGAACTGGCCTGTGCCCACGTTGTTCTTCGCCACGAAGGTGCCGATGAGCTGCGACGTGTCGTACTGGGTCTTGCCGCCGATGCGGGTCACGTCGATCTTGCGAACCGCTCCAGAGGAGCTGTGGCGGATGCCGACGCCTCCGCACTCGTAGGCGGTGGTCGAGGTCAGCTGTGTCACGACGGCGTTCGTGATCGCCAGTGTCCCGCCAAGCACGTAGACGTGCGTGATCCCCTCCAGCCGGAGCGCTGTCGCGGTGACGGGGGAGACCTTGCCGTATGGGGTGAGGAGGATCCCGGTGTGGAGGGACGACGCGAGGTACGCGCCGGAGAGTGCGTCGGGGAAGTGCGTGTCGTTGGCCAGGAGCACCGACCGCTCACCTGTGCCTGTGCTCGACTTGCCTGTGCCCGGGCACTTTGTCGGGCCTGTGGCCGGGAACTGGTACTCGAGCTCCTTGGCCGCGGTGGCGTCCGCTGTCTTCCCGTAGATCTGGTTGGCCGTCCCAGAGGTGCTGAAGGCCACCGCCTTGCTCGATGTGAGCGACCCGCCCACCTCGCTGGTGTCCTTCTTGCAGTTCGGTGTCGCCCCGTACTTCACGAGCGCGGTGACCGCCCCGGACGCTGACCCCGCCTTCACTGCCAGTGTCTCAGCGGAGTAGGTGCTCGGGCTCCCCGAAGAGGAGGCACCCGTGACCTTCAAGCGCGCGAACGCTGCGGTTGTCGTCGTGACCGACTTTGTCGATGTGGCTGTGGCTGTCTTCTCGTAGACCACCGAGGGTGTCACCGTACCGTTGCCACGGGTGACCGCGGCCTTCGCCTTGGCGGTCGTGTCGAAGGTTCCTGTGGAAAGCGACACGCACACGTACCCTGCCGGGATCGCCCCGCCCGACTCCTCCACGACGTTGATCGGGCTGATCTTGGAGCCGACCGTGTCCGGCTTCACTGTCGTGGGCGGTGTGTTCGCCGTCACGAGCGCGCTCACGAAGGTCGCGTTGGCCGCGCCGTGCGCGCCGGCGTCCTTCGTTGTGGCCTTGCCTGTGACCGTGGTCGTGCCCGGGGCGTCGACGCCCGAGGCGACCGAGACCGTCCCCGCAGACGCGGCGTCGCCGGCCTTCGTGTCGTACTTGACCCCCGTGACGTGGATCGTCACGGTGCCTGTCGCCTTCGAGAAGGTGCCTGTGTTCGTGAACGTGAGGACCAGCTCGCTGTGGCTGAGGCCGGTGCATGTCGCCCCGTTGGTCGTCGACGCCGCGATCGTCGGGGCGACGCTCACCCCTGTCGACCCGCTTACCGCCGCCGACGGGGTTCCTGTGAACAGCACGTAGCCCGACGAGGAGACTGTGCAGTTGTGGCTGTCGTGCTTCGCGACTGTCACCCTCACGGTCTCTGTCTTCACCCAACCGGATGTCTTGGCGCCGGTCAGCGTGATCATCCATGTCCCTGCTGCCTGGGCCGTGCCTGTAAACGCGATGGCCGGCGTGGACCCCGCGAGCACCGCGGCCGACGGCCGCGCCGGGGGTGTCGAGTGTGTGGCGTACGCGTTCACGGCATCACCAGGCGAGGCGAAGGTGCCGTCGGAGGTTGTCCCCGACTTCCAAGACGGCGTCACGCGGACTGTCCCGTGCGCGAGGGCGGTGTCGTAGGTGATGCCCTTCACCGAGACGGTGGCCGTGCCTCCCGAGGGCATGCTCACCGCGATGGTCAGTGTGGAAGTGCCGTCGGCCCCGGCGGTGGCCTTTGTGGCTCCCGAGGCGGTGACGGTCTGGCTGCTCCAGTCGACCGTGCCACCTCCGCTCGCCACGAGCGCCAGGGAGAGGTGCGATGTCGCGAGCGCGGCTCCCGTTGTGTTGTGAAGGGTGACGGTGAGGTCGCCGGCAGCCTCGTTTGCACCCGTCGATGTGATGCGTGGGCGGCTCGTGGCAGCGATCGAGTTGTTAGTGGACTGGGCCGCGCCGGACGTGCCCGCTGCGAGCCCGAGCATTCCCGCGA
>JBOGGB010000498.1:0-2255 GCA_050743605.1 Acidimicrobiales bacterium | reverse complement strand
CTTCAAGGTGAAGCTCGCCCATGCCCGATATGACCGGCTGGCCGGTCTCGTCTACGGGGCGCACCCGGAAGGTCGGGTCCTCCTCGGAGAGAGAGAAGAGCGCCCTGCCGAGCTTGTCCTGGTCCGCCTGCGTCTTCGGCTCGACCGCGACGTGGATGACAGGCTCGGGGAATTCCAGCGCCTCGAGCACGATCGGGTGACCAGGCTCCGACAGGGTGTCACCCGTCGTCGTCTGCTTGAGACCGACAGCGGCGACGATGTCGCCGGCGAAGATCGCGTCCTTGTCCTCCCGGTGGTTCGCGTGCATCTGCAGCAACCGACCGATGCGCTCCTTGCGGTCCCGGGTCGTATTGGTGACCGTGGCGCCCTTTCTCAGCGACCCCGAGTAGACGCGGAGGTAGGTGAGCTTCCCCACGTAGGGGTCGGTCATGATCTTGAACGCGAGCGCTGCGAACGGGGCGTCGTCGGCGGCGGGCCGCTCCAGGATCTCCTCCGGCGAGCCCGGCTTGGTTCCGATGGTCGGCGGGAGGTCGAGCGGGCTCGGGAGGTAGTCCACCACCGCGTCGAGCATGGGCTGGACGCCCTTGTTCTTGAAGGCGGAACCGCACAACACCGGAACGACCTCGTTGGCCAGCGTGGCGGCCCGGAGAGCCTCTTGAAGGTCATCTGCGGAGATCTCCTCGTCCGCGAGGAACTTCTCCATGATCGTGTCGGAGTAATTCGAGAGCACGTCCACGAGCTCGTGGCGCGCGCCGTCGCTCGCCTCGGCGAGGTCCGAGGGAACCTCCGTTTCTTCCCACTTCTCGCCCATGCCCTCCTCCCACACGAGCGCGCGCCCGCGGAGCAGGTCGACGACGCCGTGGAACTCGCCCTCGCTTCCGATGGGGAGCTGGACGACCACAGGTAGGGCTTCCAGGCGGTCCCGGATCATCTGGACGGTCCGATGGAAGTCGGCACCGACGCGGTCCATCTTGTTCACGAAGCAGATACGCGGGACCCGGTACTTGTTCGCCTGGCGCCAGACCGTCTCGGTCTGGGGCTCCACCCCGGCAACCGCGTCGAAGACCGCCACCGCGCCGTCGAGCACACGCAGCGAGCGTTCGACCTCCACGGTGAAGTCGACATGGCCCGGCGTGTCGATGATGTTGATCGTGGTGTCGCGCCAGCGACAGGTGGTGGCAGCCGAGGTGATCGTGATGCCGCGCTCCTGCTCCTGGACCATCCAATCCATCGTCGCCGCACCCTCGTGGACCTCTCCGATCTTGTAGTTGCGACCGGTGTAGTAGAGGATCCGCTCCGTCGTGGTGGTCTTCCCCGCGTCGATGTGCGCCATGATCCCGATGTTGCGGGTCTTGGCAAGTGGGGATTCGCGCTGGGGCAGAGAGTCAGGCATGAAAGTTCGCTTCGAGGGCGCGATCCACTACCAGCGGTAGTGGGCGAAGGCCTTGTTCGACTCGGCCATCTTGTGAAGGTCCTCGCGGCGCTTCACGGCCGCACCGACCCCGTTCGACGCGTCGAGGATCTCGTTCGCCAAGCGCTCAGCCATCGTCTTCTCGCGCCGTTGCCGCGAGAAGCCGACGAGCCAGCGGATCGCGAGCGTCGTCGCACGGCGCGGCCGCACCTCCACCGGAACCTGGTAGGTCGCGCCACCCACCCGGCGGCTGCGGACCTCGAGCTCGGGCCGGGTGTTCTCGACCGCTCGCTTGAGGACGGTCACGGGCTCGCTTCCCGAACGCTCCTGGACGAGCGTGAGCGCCCCGTAGACGAGGCGCTCGGCGAGGGTGCGCTTGCCCCGGGAAAGCACCTTGTTCACGACCTGGGTCACGAGCACCGAACGGAAGACCGGATCGGGCTGCAGGTCGCGTCGTTGGGCGGGTCCGTTGCGCGGCATCTCAGGACTCCTTCTTGGCGCCGTACCGGCTCCGGGCCTGGCTGCGCTCGCGCACGCCCGAGGTGTCGAGCGCCCCGCGGATGACCTTGTAGCGGACGCCCGGGAGGTCCTTCACGCGGCCGCCACGCACCAGCACGATCGAGTGCTCCTGAAGATTGTGCCCCACGCCGGGAATGTAGGCTGTGACCTCGAAGCCGTTGGTGAGCCGGACGCGAGCCACCTTGCGGAGCGCGGAATTCGGCTTCTTGGGCGTGGTGGTGTACACGCGCGTGCACACGCCGCGGCGAAACGGATTGGACTTGAGCGCCGGGGACTTCTCTTTCTTGGCTACGTCGCGGCGCGATCGCCGCACGAGCTGATTGAT
>JBOGGB010000497.1:0-1634 GCA_050743605.1 Acidimicrobiales bacterium | reverse complement strand
CGTAGGAACACGGCTTGAAGTCCGCCTCGAAGACCGGCTCGAGGACCAGCTTCAAGCTGGCCTGCACGCAGCGGTCCCGGGCGGTCGGGACGATGCCTTCATACTGCCTCCTTGTGCAAGTGCTCGGTGGTTTCCAATTCGACAACGCGCTCGAGGTGGACCGAGGCAGCGACCCGTGCCCGGCACGCAGCCTCCACGTCTGGGCCAAACGGGACGTAGAGCCGTCCGCCGGCTCCGCGACGGGCGTCGACGTGGTGGCGTTCGATCCAGTAGTAGACGACGTTCGTGCTGATGTCGAGCTGGGAGGCGACCTGGGCCACGGTGAGCTCGTCATCTACCTGGGCGCCGGGTGAGTCGGGCTGATGAACGTGCGCGGATTGGTCGACGCGCTGCCGGCAGGCCGCCTCCACCTCGGTGTCGAGGGGGATGCACCACTGGTCGTTCAGTCCGCGCCTCGCGGTGAGCCAACCTCGCTTGATCCAGTGGATCACCGCACCGTGGCCGACGCCGAGGCGCCGCGCGAGCTCCGAGGCGGTGACCTCGCCCTCGCGTAGCAGCTTCGCCGGTGGGACCTGGTGGTAGTGGCGCAGGTTGGCGACCGCGTCGACGTCGAAGGGCCGGCCCGCCCCGGTGAGATAGCCGGCCTCGTTGAGCAGGGCCGCGATCTCCCGGTTGGCGAGCTGCGCGTGGCGATGGGCGAGCTCGATCGCACCGGGTTCGGTGCGGCGCCACTCGGTGACGCGCATGCGTCGGGCGACGACGATCTCGTCGGTCGCCCCGGTGTGCCAACGGATCCCGATCCGGGCCTTGGAAAGATCGGGCTCGGGGAGCAAGGTGACGTCCGCGATGAGGGTCCGTAGCAGGCGCTTGCGGTCTCGGGCCGAGGTCGTGGGCGCGTGCCACAGCGCGGCCACGTCTCCGGTGAGCGCCTCGAGCTCAGCGCGTCCGGGCAGCGCCGGCGCCACAGCCATCTCGGCAGCGAGTGCCTTCTCCGCTTCGGCGAGGTCCTCGAGGCGAGCCTCGAATCGGCTCTCAAGGCTCCGAGCGACGAGGCGGTTTTCCGGCTCGCAGGCGAGGAAGGCACGTTCTGCCCGTTCGGCTTCGTAGCGGGCGCGTTCCACCGCCAGCTCGCCCGCTCGGGAGCGGTTGGCGCGGCGGTCCGCGACCTCGTCCGCCGCGGCGAGCGCGAGGGCGACCTCGTCGGGGTTGAGCGCCGAAAGGAGCATCTCGGCCACCGCGTCGTCCACGCTCGACGCGGCGATCGAGCGACACGTGGAAGTCGCCATCTGGTCGGCCCGTGATGCCGAGCACTCGTAGGCGGGATGCCCGTTCAAGTGGTAGCGGGTCGACATCGGCCGCCCGCACGAGCCGCAGGTGATGATCCCCTGGCACAAGGCCGCTCCCTCTCGGGGCGGCCGGGCTCCGGTGTTGGTCGTGTTGGCCGCGAGCCGGGCGGCGTTCAAGAGGTAGTCCTCCCACCTGATGAAGCCGGGGTGGTGGTCGAAGATGACGATCGGCCACTCCTCCCTGCCCAGCTGGACGACCTTGGTCGAGATCGTCCCCTCGGGGCTGACGGTGCGCGTCGAGTGGTAGCGGCCGTAGACGTAGGCACCCGCGTAGGCGGGGTTGGCCAA
>JBOGGB010000496.1:0-8422 GCA_050743605.1 Acidimicrobiales bacterium | reverse complement strand
CCGACAAGGTGATCGGGCGCTGCACGTCCTCTGCGTGGTGCCCTGGTCTCGGGAAGGTCGGCGCGCTCGCCTACCTGCACCGTTCGGTTGGCGACTCCGACGCGTTGGTGTGGGCTGCCTACGAGGGAGCGCCGGACCCGCAGCGGCGCCCTGCCCAGGCGCGGCCGTTGCCGCTCGTGGAGTAGCAGAGCGCCCTGGGTGAGCAGGCCCGCCCGCGCGCAGATTGAACGGGTGAGCAAGGGAAGCGTGGTGACACGGCACTACGCTTGAGCCGGTGCCCGCCTTCCTGCCGGATATTGTCGCCGCGCACCGGCGCATGGCCGCCGGCGACCTGCGTGATCCCCAAGAGCTCCTCGCGCGTGCCCTGGAGCTCCCGCCTGCGCGGCCGTTCGCGGACGCCCTTCTTGCCGGTGCTCCCCCCGAGACCGGCGCCGGGGCGGGTGCCCCGGACCAGCACGGGCTCGCCGTGATCGCGGAGGTGAAGCGGCGTTCGCCGTCAAGGGGGCTGCTCGCCCCGGACCTCGACCCGGCCGGCGTCGCCAGGGAGTACTCGAGGGGCGGCGCCGCCTGCCTCTCGGTCCTGACCGACGAGCAGTACTTCGGCGGGAGCGCGGCCGATCTCGTGGCCGCCCGGGACGCGTCGGGGCTGCCCGTCCTGCGCAAGGACTTCACGATCGGGCCTCGCGACGTGTGCGACGCCCGACTCATGGGCGCCGACGCCGTGCTGCTCATCGTCGCAGCGCTCTCCGACCACGAGCTCGAGGCGCTGCACGGCCTCGCTGGTCGTGTGGGGCTCGAAGCGCTTGTGGAGGTCCACGACGAGGCGGAGCTGGAGCGCGCGCTCGCGCTCGGGGCCCGGCTCGTAGGGGTGAACCAGCGGGACCTCTCGACGTTCGAGGTCGACCCAGGACGGGCAGAGCGGCTCGCTCGGCGGATCCCGCCGGACGTGGTGGCCGTCGCGGAGTCCGGGGTCGGAGGGCCCGACGACGCGCGCCGTCTCGCCAGCGCGGGCTACGACGCCGTCCTCGTGGGGGAGTCAGCCGTGACGTCCAGCGACTGCGCCGCCGCGGTGCGCGCGCTGCGGGACCACCCCGTCAGCCGGCGCGGGTCGCGGGCTGGGCACTTCGCAGCCGACGCGGGCCACGCCGGAAGCTAACGGGAAGCCCGGGGCCCAAGCGTGCGCGACGACCTCCTGATCAAGATCTGCGGCATCACCAACGAGGCCGATGCGCTACTGGCGGTCGGCTTGGGAGCGGACGCGCTCGGCTTCGTCCTCGCACCGTCACCTCGCCAGATCGCCCCTTCCCTCGCTGGGGACGTCGTGAAGCGGATTCCACACGGCGTGCTCACCGTAGGCGTGTTCCGAGACGAGGCTCCGATGCGCGTGGTCGAGATCGCCAACACGGTCGGCTTCGGAGCCGTGCAACTGCACGGGCACGAGACTGTCGAGCAGTGCCTGTGGATCCGCGAACGGGTCGCGTGCACGATACGCGCCTTTACGGCTGGCGATCGCGCGATCTCGCGCTTCTTAGAGTTCGGCGCGGACTTCCTGCTCATCGACGGCCAGAGCCCGGGATCGGGACAGGTGTTCGACTGGAGGCTCGCCGAAGGCGTCGTCGATCCGGGACGCATGTTCGTCTCGGGCGGGCTCACCCCTGAGAACGTCGGCGACGCGATCTCGGCCTTGCGCCCGAGAGGTGTCGACGTCTCGAGCGGCGTGGAGTCTGCTCCGGGAGCCAAGGACCCCCAGAAGCTCCGAGCCTTCGTCCGCAACGCGCGCGCGGCCGCCCCGGGTTCCTCCGGCGAGCCCGGTGCCACACGCGGAGGCTCCGGCCTCGTCGACGGAACCGGCCCGTGGGGGCCGTCCTCGGAGCTCGGCGGGGCCGACGGCCACGAGGACCCCTACGACCCCTACGACTGGATGCAAGGATGACGGCTCCCTCGGTGATGGGTCCCCCCGGTCCGGGCGGCCGCTACGGCGACTACGGGGGCCGGTTCGTCCCGGAGTCCCTGGTGCCTGCGTGCATGGAGCTCGAAGCGGAGTTCGGCTCCGCGTGGGCGGACACGGCGTTCCGCGAGGAGCTCGGTGCCGTGCTGCGCGACTACGGCGGGCGTCCCACGCCGGTCACCGAGTGCCGCAGGCTGTCGGAGGAGCTCGGCGTACGCGTGCTCCTGAAGCGCGAGGATCTCGTGCACGCGGGCTCTCACAAGCTGAACAACGTGGTCGGGCAGGCGTTGCTCACGCGCCGCATGGGGAAGCGACGCCTCGTGGCGGAGACCGGGGCGGGTCAGCACGGGGTCGCCACCGCGACCGCGGCCGCGCTCTTCGGGCTCGAGTGCACGGTCTACATGGGCGAGCTCGACATCCACCGCCAGGAGCTGAACGTCTTTCGGATGGAGCTGCTCGGCGCGGAGGTGCGCCCGGTGCGCTCCGGCAGCCGGACTCTGAAGGACGCAGTGAACGAAGCGCTACGGGACTGGGTCGCGACGGTCGACCACACCCACTACTGCCTCGGCTCGGTGATGGGCCCGCACCCGTTCCCCTACATGGTCCGGGAGCTCCAGCGCGTGGTGGGCGACGAGGCGCGCGAGCAATGCCGGGCGTTGCTGGGTGGCGCCGATCCCGACGTGGTCGTCGCGTGCGTCGGTGGGGGCTCCAATGCCGCAGGCACCTTTGCGGGAATGGCCAGCACGGCGGCGCGTCTGGTCGGCGTGGAGGCGGCGGGCGGCGCGGCTGCAAGCGACGGCATCCCCGGCGTCCTGCACGGCATGCGCTCGCTGCTCCTCCAGGACGAAGCCGGCCAGGTCCTCGAGGCCGAGTCGATATCCGCCGGTCTCGACTACCCCGGGATCGGTCCCGAGCATGCGTTCCTGGCGGCCACCGGACGTGCGTCCTACGAGAAGGCGACGGACCAGGAGGTGCTCGACGCGTTCCGGCTGCTCGCACGCACCGAAGGAATCCTTCCCGCGCTGGAGCCCGCACACGCGCTCGCGTGGGTCGTCCGGGAGGCGGGCCGGGCGATCCCGAGGGGCGCCACGGTGCTGGTGACCCTGTCAGGTCGCGGCGACAAGGACGTGGCCCAGGTACGCGAGCTGCTCGCGACCAACCGCGACGCCCGGTGATCGCGCTCGAGCCGTGGCTGCGCGCCCGGCGGAGCGCAGGACGCAAGCTCCTCGTCCCCTACCTGATGGGTGGCATGTCCGATGACTGGATCGCGGTGCTGCAGGCGGTCGCGGCGGCGGGCGCTGATGCCGTGGAGGTCGGGATCCCCTTCTCCGACCCGATGATCGACGGGCCGGTCATCCAGAAGGCAGGAGCCCGCGCGCTCGGCCGCGGCACCACGCCTACGCGGGTCGTCGACGGCGTGGCATCCGCAGAGATCGAGGTCCCGGTGGCGGCGATGACTTACTACAACATCGTCTTCCGCACGGGACATCGGCGCATGGCCCAGTCGCTGCGCGCCGCCGGCATCGGTGCCGCGATCGTGCCTGACCTCGCGCTCGAGGAGCTCGACCCATGGGCCGAGGAGGCGGACGAGGCGGAGGTCGCGACGGTCCTTCTGGTCGCGCCTTCCACGCCTGAGCCAAGGGTTGCGCAGATCTGCGCCCGCTCCCGAGGCTTCGTCTACGCCGTGGCCCGCATGGGGGTGACCGGGGAACGTGAGTCCCTCGGGAGTGAGGCCGCGCAGGTCGTGCAGAGGATCCGTCGGGTCACGGACGCACCCGTCTGCGTCGGCGTCGGCGTCTCCACGCCCGAGCAAGCTCGTGCGATCTGCGAGGTCGCCGACGGCGTGGTCGTGGGCTCGGCGCTCGTGCGGCGGCTGCTCGACGGAGGGGGCCCCGACGCTGCCGGCGAATTCGTGGGACAGCTCCGTGCAGCCCTTGACGGAGCCTGAGCCCTTCGCGCGTGCTACCGACCGGCGGGCGACGACGCCGGCTTGGAGACCGGGAGCGCGAAGTAGTCCTCGGTCGTGCGGCGCTCGAACCCGACCGACGTGTAGAGGCCAAGCGCACGGTCGTTGTCGGTCTCGACCTCGAGGGTGACCGTGCGCGCCCCGCGACGGCGCGCCTCGACGCAGACCTCAAAGAGCAGTGCGCGCCCGATGCCCCCTCCGCGCAGGTCTGCGCGCACCGCGAGGCCGTAGACGCCCGCCACGCCCCCTGAAAGGTCGAGGCGCACCGTCCCCACGACAGCGCCGTCTTGCTCCGCCACGAGCGCGACGTCGCGCGGTCCGGGCTGGCCCGCTTCCGCGGGGCCTGTCCCGAACGCTCCTTGGAGGATCGCCAGGACCGCGGTGCGGTCGCTCTCTTCGCCCTGCCGGACTCGGATCAGGAGACCCGGGACGGGTGCACGGGAGTGTACGGGGGCTCTCGGAGGGCCCGGGAGCGTCAGGTGGTGTTCCGAATGGTGGAGCGACGCCCCCTTTGCCTGCGCGAAGCGGCGCCCGGACGGCGTCGCCGACGGCGTCACGAGCAGGACCTGGCTCCGACCGCGCGTCGCCACGTGCTCGAGCGCACGGGCGAGCAGGGCAGACCCGATGCCCCCCCGACGCCGGGCAGGATCGACCGCGCCGGCGAGCTCGGGCTCCCCACCGAAGGCGTAGATCCCGCAGTAACCGACGAGCGTGCCCGATTCCCACGCGAGGAGGTCGTTCACCTCGCGCGGGGGACGCTCCCGGAGCGCGCCCCATTCCAGCTTCAGACGACCACCGTCGTGGGCGACCACCCTGCGCTCGAGACCGGCGATGGCGTCCAGCTGGGCGCCGCTGAGCCCGCGCGCTTCGTCGACAGAGGTTGGTTGCACTCGGACTGCGCTGGGCGCCCGGCTAGTCGGAAGGCGGCAGGATGATCAGGCAGCCGTTGTGGCCGCCGAACCCGAACGAGTTCGACAGCACCGGTCCCGGTTGCCACCCGCGCGCTTCGCCGCGCACGACGTCGAGGTGGATCTCGGGATCGAGCTGCTCGCAACCGTAGGTGGGCGGGATGAGCTTGCGCTCGATCGCCATGACCGACGCGACTGCCTCGATCGCGCCAGCTGCTCCGAGCCCGTGACCGGTCACGCCCTTGGTCGAAGTGACGGGGGGTCCGGGCTCTCCGAACACCTTGTTGATGGCCCGGGCCTCGGCGAGGTCGTTCAGGGGGGTGGACGTGCCGTGCGCGTTGATGTGGGCGATCTCCGATACCGACAGCTGCGCGTCGTGCAGCGCCTGCTCCATGCAGGAGACCGCTCCCTGCCCGTCAGGGGACGGCTGGGTGATGTGGTGCGCGTCAGCGGTCGAGCCCGAGCCCCCGATCTCGGCGTAGATGTGCGCGCCCCTTGCAACCGCATGGTCCCAGGCCTCGAGCACGAGCGCCGCCCCCCCTTCCGACATCACGAACCCGTCGCGCCGCAAGTCGAACGGACGCGAGATCCCGCTCGACGACATCGCCGTCATATTCGCGAACGCGGCCATGGCGACCGGGTGCATCGACGCCTCCGCGCCGCCGCCGACGACTACGTCGCACCTACCGCTGGCCACCAGTCTCGCGGCGTTGGCGACGCCGTGGGTGCCCGCCGCGCACGCGGTGACCACGGTCTCGGACGGGCCGTGCCAGCCGTTGCGCATTGAAACGTGTGCGGCGCCGGCGTTGGCCATCATCATGGGGACGAGGAACGGGGAGACCCGCCGCGCGCCGCGCTCGTTGTACACGGCGACCTGTGCGGCGAGGGTCTCGAAGCCGCCCACGCCGGTGGCGAAGAGCACCCCCGCGCGAGCGGGGTCGACCTCGAGCTCCCCGGCATCCTCGATCGCCAGCTGGGCGGAGGCGACCGTGAACGCCGCGAACGGGTCCACGCGGCGCACATCCTTCGGGTCGAAGTACGCGGTGGCGTCGAAGTCGGGGACCCTGCGCGGCCCGGAGATGGACGGGTGCACGAGCCCTTCCCAGAGCGCCTCGACGCCCAGTCCGCAGCAAGTGACCGCGCCGATCCCCGTCACGGCGACGCGGCGGCCTCGGATGGGGCCGTCGGATCCGACGCCGACCAGCATCAGAGCTTGGAGCTGATCAGCTCGAACGCCTGCCCGGCGGTCTCGATGTCCTCGAGCTCCTTCTCCTCGACGGTGACGTCGAAGGCCTCCTCCAGCGCCATCACCAGCTCGACGAGGTCGAGGCTGTCGGCATCGAGGTCCTCTGCGAACCGGGCGTCCAGCGTCACCTTGTCAGCGGGTACCTGGAGGACCTCCACGGCACACTCACGGAACTTCTCGAAGGCTGCCTCGTTGTCCACGTCCCTCTCCTTGTCGGGCCTCTCGCGAGGCCGCTCTCTCGGGCGGTCGTCATCCTGTGGCCTACCGGGTTCCCGGCCCTTCAGGGCCTGACCCTGCAGCTTGGGGGTCCACCACCTGCCCGAGCTCTGGCGGACCACGAGCCTACCCGCGAGCCGTCCTCGTCTCGTGGGGACCGGGGGGGTAGGGGAGCGGCCGGGCCAGACGGGCCCCGGGCGGATCTCACAAGCCCATGCCGAGCCCGCCGTCGACCGGCAGGACCGCACCGCTGACGTAGGCCGCCGCGTCCGATGCGAGGTAGCCGACCGCGGCTGCCACCTCCTCGGGAGTCCCGGCTCGCCCGAGCGGCACCATGCCGACGAGCTCGCCGACCCGATCCTTGCCCAGCGCGCGGGTCATGTCCGTCTCCACGACGCCGGGCGCGACCACGTTCACCGTGATCTGCCGGCTCGCGACCTCGCGGGCGAGCGCGCGGGCCATGCCGACCAGGCCGGCCTTGGACGCGGCGTAGTTGGCCTGGCCAGGGAGGCCGACGAAGGCGCCGACCGACGAGACGAACACGATGCGACCGCGGTGCAGTCGGAGCATCTTGGCGACGGCCCGCTTCGCCACACGGAAGGCACCGGTGAGGTTCGTCTCGAGCACGTCGTGCCACGCGTCCTCGCCCATGCGCAGCACGAGAGTGTCTCGCGTGATGCCCGCGTTCGCGACGAGAACTTCCACCGGACCCCACAGCGCCTCGACCGCGCCAAACGCCTCTTCCACCTGTGCGGGCTCGGTCACGTCGCACCGGAGGGCGACGAAGCGGTCGTCAGGCACGCCGTCGGGTGGTACCAGCTTGCTGGCGTCGCCGCGCGTCGTGACGGCGACACGATCGCCGCGCTCGGCGAACCAGGCCGCGCACGCCGCGCCGATGCCCCTAGACCCTCCGGTGATCAAGACGACGCGTCCCGCGTCCCCCGGGGGGCTCACGCGCCCTCGCCCATGACGCGGAGCCACACGAGTGGCTGTCCCTCCTGCACGCGCTCGCCGGCCACCGAGAGCCAGCGGATCACCGCGCCCTCGAAGGGGGTGCGGACCTCGGTCACTCCGACGCGTCCGACGAGGTCGCCCGTGCGCACGTGCGACGAGGTCGTCTCGTGGCTCGCGGTTCCCGGCAGCAGGCCGGTTCCGGGCGCCGCGAGCGACTGTTCCGGCGCGAAGATCCCCGAGCAGGGGCTCACGACCACCCTCTCGGACATGTACAGGTGCTCGCCTTGGTGCGCGTGCGTGTCGTGGTGCCACTCGTCTCCCGCCATCGCATCGAGCAGTGCGTCGAGATCGTCAGGTCTCGAGACTGAGAGCGCCTGGGCTTCGGGCGCGCTCCTGCGCACGAGACCGGTGAGGACGCCGCCCGGGCCGACCTCGACGAAGGTCGTCGCCCCGAGCCCCGAGAGGGTCTCGATCGACTGGCGCCAGCGCACGGGGCCGCAGAGCTGTGCGGAGAGGAGCCCCTGCCACTCGGAGGGGTCCGAGTGCACGCGGGCATCGACGTTCGCCACGACGGGGATCTCGGGAGCGGAGAACGCGACGTCGCCGAGCGCCTTGCGCAGCGCGGGGCGGGCTGCGGCCATGAGCGGCGTGTGGAACGCCCCCGAGACCGCCAGCGCGAGTACCTTTCGTGCTCCTAGGTCGCGGGCGATCTCGCATGCCGTGGCCACGGCATCGGTAGTGCCGGCGACGACGACCTGACCCTTGGCGTTGTAATTCGCCACCCACACCTCACCCTCGGCGCGGTGGCACGCGGCTTCCGCGTCGTCGTCGCTGATCCCGATGAGGGCGGCCATCGTGCCGGGTGCGTCCTCACCGGCGTGCGCCATGGCGTCGCCGCGCGCGACCACGAGTGCGGCGCCGACACCGAACGACATTGCTCCCGCCGCGACGAGCGCGCTGTACTCGCCGAGCGAGTGGCCCGCGCACGCGGCGGGGGAGAGGCCGACGCGTTCGACCGCGTCCAGGACCACGAGTGACTGGACGAAGGTGGCGAGCTGCGCGTTGGCAGTGTGGGTGAGCTCGTCCATCGGCGCGTCGAGCAGCAGCCGTTCGATGTCGCGGCCGACCGCGGCCGACGCCTCCGTGACCACCTCCCAGGACGGGTGGTCGGCCCAGGGCCGGCC
>JBOGGB010000495.1:0-5186 GCA_050743605.1 Acidimicrobiales bacterium | reverse complement strand
AGCTCATCTCCATCTCCGTCCACGCGCCCGATGGCAAGACCGCTCCGGCCCCGCACTTCGGGCGCGAGCGTACGGCCCCCCGCAGATCAACGCCGGCGGTTCACCCCTCCGCCGCCGGCCCTGTCGGGGTCATCGAGGTGACCGACATCGGGCTGATCGGCGTGACCTGCGCCGGGGCGATCGCCATGCCGATCGGCGCGGAGACGGCCGGCGCCGTGGCAAGTGCCATCCCGGCGGGGGACACGAGGGATGGCCGGATGGTCAACCTCGCCCAGGCGCCCCGATCGGACCGGAACCTCGCGCAGAGGACCGAGAGCGTGAGGGCGACGACTCCGAGCACCACCATCAGATCGGTGAGCGCGCCGTCGCCACCGAGCGCGTGCAGGATCCCCAGGACCGACGACACCCCGACCAACGCTTCGGCGATGGAGAGCCACACGAGGAGCCGGCGCATGCGGCCCGTTGCAACCGGCGCGAGCACGACGAGCCCCCACGTGAGATACCACGCCCACAGGACCGGGCCCAGGAGCGCGAGCAGGAGGAGGGTGAGGCCGAGCGCGCGCAGCTCGCCGAGACGCGGGGAATGCCAGAGGAGCCAGCACCCGACGGCGACCGCGACGGCGATCCCGGTGGCCGACGTGGCCGTGCGCAGGACGCTCAGCCCGACCGGTACGCCGATGAGATGCAGCACCCCGGCCAGCGCGTGGGCCGCGGCGTTCGCCGGCGTCACCCCGGTGGAGACCTTGTCCGCCGTCGTGATCGTGAGCACCCAACCCCAGCCGACGCCGGACACCGCCGAAAGCACCCCGAGCACGGAGGCGCCGATGCCGAGCGCGCCGACCGTCCGGATGAGTCGCTCGGAGACCCGCGCTCCGCCTCCTCCCCAGTTCCACCCGATGAGCACGATGCCCAGCGCCGCAGGGGCCTTGACCCCGGCGGCGAGCGCGCACAGCACGATCCCCGGGACGGGGCCGAAGCGCTTCCACGCTGCCAGCCCCACGACCAGGAGCCCGACCATGAGCCCGTCGTTGTGCGCGCCGCCGATGAGCGTCGAGAGCACGATCGGGCTGCCCGCTCCGAGCACCAGGGCCGCAGCCGGATCGCGGCCCACGCTCCGCGCCAGGCTCGGAAGGGCCACGGCGATGAGCACGACGCCGATGACCGAGACCAGCCGCAGCAAGACCAGGTCGGCGAGCACCTGATGGCCCGAGACCTGCGCGGCGAGCCCGTCGAGCGAGAGAAAGGTCGGACCGTAGGGCGACGGCGTGTGGGCCCAGAGCGGGTCGGCGAGCAGGTTGAACCTGGTCGCTCCGAGCACGCCCGGCCCGTAGAGGTAGGGATTGATGTGGAACGAGACGAGCGCCCCCTGGCCTGCGTAGCTGTAGACGTCCCGGCTGAAGAGAGGCGGGGAGAGCGCGAAGGGGAGGGCCCACATGACGAGCACGCGGGCGGCCTCCCGCACCGACATCCCCGGATTGCGCCAGAGAGTGCGGAGCAGGCGCCACCACAGCGCGCTCAGTGCGGCCAAGCCTCCGTAGACGCCGAGAATGGCGAGGGCCGGCGCCCGGGAAGAGCCCGTCCCGAGGAACCCGAGCGGTCCGCCGGGCGTCCCGAAGAACCACGCCCCCGGCAGGTGCGAGACGAAGCTCGAGCCACCGGCCACCGCGCCGGCGACGACGGCCGCGCCCGCGAGCAGCCCTGCGACGCCGAGGCGACGCAGAGACGGCGGCTCAGCGTCTTGACGGCCGAACTCGGCGGCGAAGCGATGCTTCAGGCCTGCAAGCATGCCTTTCCATTTTTGCCGAATCCGGAGGTCATACGCCAGAAAAGCCAGTGAAAGCCTGGCGCGAGACGCACGCGTCCACGGGAGGTCTCGCACAGGTTCAGGTGCAAGTGCAGGCGCCGCGAGGGTCACCGCGCGGCCATGTCGAACCCTCATTGCGCGCCGCCCCACCACCAGGCTCTCCGAGGGGTTCGGCGCCTTTGGGAGGGGGTAGAGAAGACACACCTTGGCGGCATGGTGAATCGGCTATTGGAGGTGGCGGCATGCTTGTGCTCTTCGCATTGTTCCTCGTCTTGCTGTTCTTCGGGCTGGGATTTGCAATCCACCTTCTGTGGATCATCGCCGTGATCTTCTTCGTCCTCTGGCTCGTCGGCTATGCCCTCGGGCGTGGTGAGCGCGCAGGAAGACATCGCTTCTACCGATGGTGAGCGTGCGCGTTATTCGCACGTCATTGACACGTCCTACTTCTTTGCCGGCCTTGCAAGCTGCCGGGCAGCCTGAGGTCCCCGATAGTCTTTCAGCACTTGGGGTCTGAGGACCCCCAGGGTGCGGGGAGCGGTCCGCGCACCTGCCAAGCGCGGCCCTCTCGGCGTTCCGGTCCGCCGCGCGCGACCCGGGCCGACCCGCGCGATCCATTCCGCCCCCACGACGGCGGCGGAATGGGACAATGAGCGGATGGACAAGATCGGAGTGGTGGACACGATGTTCGCCCGCTACGACATGGGAGCCGAGGCCGTCGACGAGCTGCACCAGTGCGCCGGGTACGGAGTGCGGTTCGAGATCGTGCGCCGGACCGTACCGGGCTTCAAGGATCTCGCGGTCGCGGCGAAGCGGCTGATCGAGGCCGAGGGCTGCCGTATCGTCGTGGCCCTCGGCATGCCCGGAAAGGCTCCGATCGACAAGACGTGCGCTCATGAAGCGTCGACGGGAATCATGCTTGCACAGCTCATGACGAGCACCCCGATCCTCGAAGTCTTCGTCCACGAGGACGAGGAGGAGGATGCGGCCAACCTGGTCCCCCTCTTCGCTGACCGATCTCGCAAGCACGCGCGCAACGCCTACTGGATGCTGTACGAGCCCGACCAGCTCGAACGCCGTGCGGGGCAGGGTGTGCGCCAGGGTCATGCGGACGCTGGCCCCCTCGCGGTGCGGGCCCCCGGGGGCACCTGAAGAGACGGGGGGCACGCCGCCCAGGCCGCCCTTCAGAGATCGACGACGCGGTGCACGAATGCGACGGCCCATGCGGCAGCAACCAGCGCAGCGGGCACCCGGAGGCGGCGTCGCGAGCCGATGAGGACGATCACGGACAGGAGATAGACGTCCTCGAATCCGCGAAATGTGGCGAGTCCGTACCAGACCCCGCGGGCGAGAGACAGCGCCACCAGCGACGCGACCACCCATGCCGACTTCTCCCACGCCGGCGCCCTGGAGCGCAGGAGCGACCACGCGGCCATCACCGTCACCACCCCGAGCACGAAAAGCTCCCCGAGCCACACGAGCGATGACGGCGAGGTGAGGTGGGTGGCGTAGTGAAAGACTGCACCGACCATGTGAACGATGGGCAGGCCCAAGTTGTCTCCCGCATCGGAGCGCATGGGCAGGAAGCCCGTCACGGCCCATCCGGTGAGCTGCCACCCCACGAAGGCGAGCCCCGGCAGCACCCAGGCCACGTCCGAGGCTCCGGGCGGACGGCGGTGGCGCAGGATTTGGAACAGCGCGACCAGCGCGATGGCGACGACGACGTCGAGCGTCGTCTCGAGAGTCAGCACCGCGCAGGCCAGGACGACTCCTGCCAGAACCGGGCGAGCCCTGCGCAACGCGACGAGACCCCCGACAAGGAAGCAGCTCGCGACGACCTCGGGAAGATCGCGCCCGATGCTGAATAGGAATCCCCAGTAGCCCGCGAGGAGCATCCCCCAGCCCGCATGGCGACCCGCATCCCGGGCGACCAACCCGCTGAGCCATCCCAGGGCCACCAGCGCGGACAGGTTCACTGCCACGATCGCCTCGGGCACCAATTGGTGCTGGCCGCCCGACGCCAGCCACGCGAGCACGGACATGCCCTCCCGCTGGATTCGGAACCACGAGTCGAGGGTGATGCCGAAAGCTGACCTGGCCAGATCTGCCGGGTCGAGCGCGAGGCGGTAGTAGAACTGCCCGTCGTAGCCGGACCCACTGAAGACATGGAGCCCGTTGGGCACCTCGGCCGCGTTCACGAAGTGGCTGCCGGCCATCACGAAACGACTCATGTCGGCCTTGGCCACCACGAAGAGCCGGCCGAGGACGAATGCCGTCCCTGCGACAGCCGCCAACCCGGCAGGCAGAAGAGGATGGTCAGCCCTGCTCGCTATGTCCGCGGCACGGCGACGCAGTGGAATCGTGCGTGCGGACCTATTTTGCCGGGCGAGCACCACGAGTGCCGGGAGCCTACCAATCAAGGTGACGGCATGGTTACCTCAAGAGTCGTGCGGGAAATAGGCTCGCCGGAGATGGTGCCGCCTGTGCAGACCCGCTGGAACTATGCAGACGTCTGGGAAGCGGTCGCGGACACCGCGCCGACCGCGCCGGCGCTCGTGCAAGGCGAGCGGAGGGTGACGTGGGAGGAGATGAGCCACCGCGCCGACGGCATCGGGCGGTGGCTCCTCGACCGGGGGATCGAACGACAGGACAAGGTCGCCCTCTACCTGTACAACTCCCCCGAGTACCTGGAATCGCTCTTCGGGATCATGAAGGTCGCCGCCGTCCCGGTCAACTCGAACTACCGCTACGCGGACGACGAGCTCGTGTACCTGTGGGCCAACGCGGACGCCGTCGCCGTGATCTTCCACGGCACCTTTTCCGGACGCATCGAGAGAGTCCGGGCCCGCGTGCCGGGAGTACGAGCCTGGCTGTGGGTGGACGACGGCGCCTCTGCGTGCCCCTCGTGGGCAAGCCGCTACGAGGAGGCCGCCAAGTCCGCCGCCAGCCGTGTCCGTGCCCAGTGGGGACGGAGCGCGGACGACCTCGTCATGCTGTACACCGGCGGGACGACCGGGATGCCCAAGGGCGTGCTGTGGAGACAGGACGACCTGTTCGCTCGCACGAACACCTTTGGCTTCCGGCCCTACGACGAATCGCGAGGCATCGCGGGGATCAGCGCCACACTCGAGACGAGCGGCCCAGGTCTGTCGGTGCTGCCTGCCTGCCCGCTCATGCATGGCACGGGCGAGTTCATCGCGATGGAGTGCCTCAGCGAGGGCGGCAAGGTGGTCCTCTTGGAGGAGCGGCACTTCGACCCTGTCGAGCTCTTCGACACGGTGGCCCGTGAGCAGGTCAACGGCATCGTCATCGTGGGAGACCCGTTCGCCCGTCCGATGCTCGAAGCCCTCGACGCACAGCCAGACCGTTGGGACCTGTCCTCGCT
>JBOGGB010000494.1:0-1854 GCA_050743605.1 Acidimicrobiales bacterium | reverse complement strand
GCTGGTGGCCGCACGCTTCGGCATCACCGGCGAGGCGGCCCGCCTGGTACTCCACCGCTTCGAGCAGCTCGACATCCTGTCGCCACTCAAGTTGCGCTCGGGCGTGCCGGGCCGACCGATGCGTTGGTGGGTCGCCGCAGAGCTGATCGAGGTCGTGACGTGCTGGAGTTGATCGCTTCCACCGCCGTGCACCGGGCCCCTCGGTCGACCAAACCATCCGGCACGACGACATGGTGGTCCAGAGCGGGGCCTGACCCCTTGGAATCAATCGTCTAGAGGTCACCGGTCATCGAAGTGACGACCGAGGGGCTCACCGCGCGTGGGCCGCCGAGGACGGTCAGCGAGGTCACCCGGTCGCTCGTGTTCCCGTCGACCCCCGTGCTCCCCGCTTCGGAAAGCAACGCTGCGAGGGACGGACCGACCGTCGTCGGGTCTTCGCAGAGCAGGAGGGGCTCCGGTTCGTGCGTGTGTGTCCTCCCCGCTCCCGCGGCGACGATCGCACCGGCGAGGCCGTCGGTGAAGAAGTCGCCCCTGGCCACCGCCAGGCTGCCGTTCCCGCTCCATCCTGCGCCAAGATGACCGGCCTTCGACGCCATCTCGAAGTCAGCCAGCTGGACGGCCGTGCCCGTGGCGTCGGGACCCGCAATCCTAAGGACGGAGACGCCGAGGGCCTCGAGGGACGACACCACCGAGTCCGAGACCGCGAGCGGCCCACCCATGACGAGGACCTGGACGATCCCGAGGCTCGTCAGCACCGAGGAGACCTGCGGCGAGAGCGACCTGGCGTTCGTGAGCAGGATCGGGAGCTTGTCCGCATAGGAGAGCACGCTTGCCGACTCGGCATCCTGGAACGACCGGCCGGTCGCCAGGATCGCCGTCGGAAGTGGGGTGGACGTTCCCGGTGCGGCCGAGGCGCTCCCCGCCGTGTCGTTGTACCTGCCTGGACCCTTCGTCCGGTTCACGTCCGCATAGGCGCCGGCCACATCGAGCGATCCGACGTCACTGGCCGCCGGGTACTCCGCGACCCATTGCGCCGTCTCGTACTCGCTCGCACCCGCGATGCGGACCACCTCGACATGGACGGGCCCCGCAGATGTCAGGGGGGTGGTTCCTCCGCAGCTGTACGCGAGCATGGACTCGAGCTGGTCCGACACCTTCCGGGTGACCGCGAGAGGGCCTCCGACGATGTACACCTCGGTGATGCCCTCGAGCCGGATCGCATTCACCGTCGCGGCGGACAGGGACCGGGTGGGCGTCAGAAGCTCACCGGTGCCTAGGGAGCTGGCGAGATAGGCGCTCGTCAGCGCGTCCGGGTAGCTGGCGTCCGTCGCGAGGACGACCGGGCGCGCTCCGATCCTCCCCGGACATGCTGTGCGCCGCGCATCGAACTGGTGCTCGAGCTCCGCAGCAGCGGTGGCGTCGGGTGTCGTGCCGTAGATGCGGACGACAGGTGTGCTCGTCACGGTGATGGCGGTGGCGGACCCGATCGGCTCGGTGTCATCTGCGCAGGACGCACTCGGCCCGTACGCAGCGGTGATCACGACCGGGCCGGTCGTTGTCCCTGGATCGACGGCGAGACCCGAGACGGCGTACTCCCCGGCACCCGTCGACGCCTTGATCACCTGGAACTGTGCGACCGGCGCAGCTGTGGCGGACTCGCCTTCGTACGTCACCTTCGTGCTCACCTGCCCGTTGCCTTCCGGGACCGTCACCGAGCCTGCTGCAGCCGTGTCGAACTGCGCACCCGACAGCCCGAGGCAGACATAACCCGCCGGGATGCGCGTCGTGGACGACTCGATCACCTCCACGGGGCTTATCGGCGCGTCGTCGGCGTCCTGCGAAACGGACTTCGCC
>JBOGGB010000493.1:0-2471 GCA_050743605.1 Acidimicrobiales bacterium | reverse complement strand
GTCATCGGCTACGGCATGGTGGCGCCGACCCTGCTGGCGCACGGGACCCCGGCACAGCAGGACCGGTACCTTCGTCCGCTCTTCACCGGAGAAGAGATCTGGTGCCAGCTCTTCAGCGAGCCGGGCGCCGGCTCGGACGTCGCGAGCCTCGCGACGCGTGCCGAGCTCGACGGCGAGGAGTGGGTGCTGAACGGCCAGAAGGTCTGGACCACCCTGGCCCATCTCGCGAGCTTCGGGCTCCTGCTCGCCCGGACCGACCCGGACGTGCGCAAGCACGCAGGCATCACCGCCTTCCTGGTGGACATGCACGCGCCCGGCGTGGACGTGCGCCCCCTGTACCAGCTCACGGGCGAGGCCGAATTCAACGAGGTCTTCTTCACCGACGTCCACATGCCCGGCGAGGCACGTCTCGGAGGTGTCGGCGAGGGATGGCGTGTCGCGCTCACCACGCTCATGAACGAGAGGGTCGCCATCGGCGGCAACGTGGGGGAGCGGGGGACCGGCCCGATTGCCGACGCGCTCCGACTCTGGCGTGAGCGGTGGCGCGGGGATCGATCGGCGCACTCGATCGTTCTCCGGGACCGGCTCGTCCAGCGGTGGGTCAGCCACGAGGTGGCCCGCCTGACGAACCTGCGCGCCGCGCAGAACCGCCGCGCGGGCACTCCCGGTCCCGAGGGGTCGGTCGCGAAGCTCGCCTACGCAGAGGAGAACAAGCGGACCTACGAGCTGTGCGTGGACCTGATGGGCCCGAGCGGGATGGGGTACGGCAACGACTTTCCGCTTCTGCGCCCCTCGGAGCTCACGTTCTTCTCGAGCGACGCTCGCCGAATGTTTCTTCGGGCTCGGGCGAATTCGATAGAAGGTGGCACGTCGGAGGTCATGCGGAACATCCTGGGCGAACGCGTGCTCGGGCTTCCCGGCGAGCCCCGAGTGGACCGGGAGCTGCCCTGGAGGGACGTCCCTCGCAGTTGATCGAGTTGCCGCCGCATCCGCTCATCGGATGTGCGGATGACGCTCCCCGGATCGGCTGCATCGGGGCGCGGCGCCCGCTGCAACCGTCTCGTTCGTCTAGCCCGCTGCGTCCGAGTCGTCAGCGGCCTCGGGGTCCGCACCGTGACTGTCCGCGGTCACGTCTTCCTGCGCCTCGCCTTTGTCCTGACGCAGTACCGCTCGTTCGTGCGAGCGCGAATCACCCGAGGTTCCCATCGACCGGAACAGCTCCTCAGCTCAGATCGAGCGCCCGGGCGATCGGAGGTCTCGCCCCGACCACCGTGAGCACCCCGCCGCGGGCTCGGACGTAGTGGCTCAACCCTGTCAGCACTCGACTCCCCACCTCGTCGAGGCGAGAGAGCTCGGTCACGTCGACCACCACCCGGCGGCACCGGGTGCGGCCGAGCCTGTCGAACTCCGCCTCCAGCACTGCGACGGAGCCCGCACGCAGCTCGCCTCGGAGGGTCAGGATGCAGACCGCACCAACGTGGCGGAGCGAGACCTCGAACCTCGGTCCAACCGTGTCGTCCGTTCGGAGTTGCTGCGAGTCCGCCATCTCGACCGTCATTCGGCTCCTCCCTATCCACGCGCTCGACACCGTGCCGCTGCCGCGGTGCCGCTCCTCGGGCCCCTCGAGATCTGCGCGCCCACCTGACTACCCACCGGACCAGTGCGGCTAACGGAGGCCAGCTCAGATCTCCGGCTCCGGGCGGGCGCGCCAGTCCGCAGGTGCCGTGCCGTGCGAGAACTTCGTTGCAACCCGCGCTCGACGTTGGGACGGGTTCTGGCCGCGAGGAGCTGGGTAGGTCCTCGCGACCGGCGGAGGTCGGCGGAGGTTGCGAAAAGAGGAGAAGCGGCGATGAGCAGCGCACCGATCACCGATGGCGTCGTAGAGCTGCTCGAGGAGGACCACCGGCTCGTCGAGCAGCGACTGCAAGAGCTGGGCTCGGCGGGCGCGGCCGTCCGCGGCGAGCTCTTCTGGAAGCTCACGAACGATCTCGTCCGCCACGAGGTCGCCGAGGAGGTAGTGGTCTACCCACGGCTTCGCGATCTGCCGGGTGGGGCATCCGTGGCCGACGCTCGGATCGACGAGCAGTCCGAGGCCGAACAGCAGCTCGCCAAGATGGAGAAGTTGGACGCCGAGAGCCCCGAGTTCGTGCGTGAGCTCGGAACGCTGAAAGCCGCCGTTCTCGAGCATGCCAAGGCGGAAGAGGACACCGCGTTCGCGATGCTGCGCGGCGATCTCTCGCCGGACGAGCAGGTCGAGCTCGGGAAGCGCTACGTGAAGGCGAAGGACTCCGCGCCGACGCACCCGCACCCTCACGCCCCCGATACGCCTCCGGGGAACGTGGTGCTGGGACCCGTCGCCGCGCTCATCGACCGGGTACGCGACACCGCTGCCGCGAGCTGAGCCTCGGAGCGGAGGCGCGCCGGGAAGTCCGGCGACCAGTCGGGCACCAGGAGAGCATCTCCAGGGAAAG
>JBOGGB010000492.1:0-1937 GCA_050743605.1 Acidimicrobiales bacterium | reverse complement strand
GTTCTGGCCGCCGTATTCCCCCTGGTAATACGCGCTCAGGCCGCCCATCGTGTACTTCACCGGCGAGGCCGGGTTGAACACCGAGGCATAGCCAGCCAGGGCGGTGGTGTAGCCCGCGAAGGCCGCGTACGGGGTGCCGTTCCCGCTCGCCACGTTGGAGGTACCAGTCTTGCCCGCCGCCTCGTAGTCGGCCAGGCCGTTGCCGTACGCGGTGCCGTTCGGGAAGGTGAACACGCCCTGGAGGATGTAGTTCACCGCCTGCGCGACCCGGACGGGGATCGCCTGATGGCATCCGGCCGACGGGACCGGCAGCTTCTTCCCGGTGTCGGTCACGACCTTGGTCAGGACGACCGGCGAGCAGTAGACGCCGTTCGACGCCGGGACCGCGTACGCGGCGGCCATGGACATCGGCGACACGTTGACCACGCCGAGGGTGAAGGAGGGGTAGTTGTCGGCCGAGAGCTGGCCGCCGTCGGCCGAAAGCAGCGATGTGCCGTCGACGTGCGTTACCCCCAGGTTGACCGCGGTCTTCACCGTGTTGCAGAGGCCCACCTTCTGCTCGAGGTGGGCGAAGAAGACGTTGATCGACCCGGTGGTGCCGGTGTAGAGCGAGTCGGTGCTCGAGCCAGGGCCCTCGGCGTTGGTCACTCTGAATACGCCGGTGGGCGTGCCCGCGCAGTTGGTGTACCCACTGACCGTCTGCGTGCCGGGCACCGTGAGCTGGAAGCCGAACGGCACGCCCTGCTCAAGCGCGGTGATCAGGGTGAACAGCTTCGACGACGAGCCGGTCTGGATTCCGCCGCCGCCGCCGTACTGGGTGTTGGCCGCGTAGTCGATCTCGGTTTCCCCGGGCCCCGTGCCGTAGCGCCGGTCCTCAGCGATCGCGAGCACCTTGCCAGTACCCGGTTGGACGAGCACCTCGGTGGCGGCGTTGTGCTTGGGGTTGTAGGTCTGCGAGCTGATGGGCAGCACCCAGTTGACCGCCTGGGTGGCCGAGGCCTGATCCTTCTCGCTGACGGTGGTGTAGACCTGCAGGCCGCCGGTGGCGAGCGTCTGGGCGCGCGCCTCGGTCGTCGACCCGAGCTGTTTGTCGAGCAGGAGCGTGTGGATCACGTAGTCGCAGAAGAAGGCGTCGTCCCCGACTGTGTTCGCGGTGCAGCCGCTCTGGACGGTGCCCGAGTGCAGCACCAGCTTCTCGGCCTCGAACTTGGTCGCGTCGGCCGGGCTGAGCGCCGCCGGGTCGGTCTGCATGATCCGGGCGAGCACGGTGTTGCGTCGCTCGAGCGACGTCGCAGGGAAGGCGACCGGGTTGTAGGCCGAGGGGTTCTCCACGATGCCGGCCAGCGTCGCGGCCTGCACCATGGTGAGCTTCGCGGCGGTGGTGTTGAAGTACGTCACGGCCGCGGCCTCGACGCCCCAGGCGCCGGTGCCGAAGTCGGAGTCGTTCAGGTACCCGGCCAGGATCTGCTGCTTGGACATGCTGTGCGCCACCTGGACGGCCATGCGCAGCTGGTCGATCTTCCGCGACAGGGTGTCGGCCGCGGCCGCCGCCTGCGCGGCCGGATCATCGAGCGACTGCAGGATGAGCACGTTCTTCACGTACTGCTGCTCAAGCGTCGAGCCACCCTGGACGGGCTTGTGCTCCAGGTCGTTCACGAGCGCCCGGAGGGTGCCCTTGACGTCGAGCGCGCCGTGCTGCCAGAAGCGGTCGTCCTCGATCGCCACGATCGCCGTCAGCATACTCGGCGAGATCTGGTCGTAGTCGACGGGCTGCCGGTCGATGCCGGGGTACGTCATGCCCTTCCCGAGGTCCACCCCGTACACGTACGTGATGAGCTTGCCGTCAGCGTCGTAGATGGCCGATCGCTGCGGGAGGCTGGAGGCGTCGAACGACAGCGTGGTGAACTTGTCCGAGGTGTTCCTGACCAGGATTCCAG
>JBOGGB010000491.1:0-7127 GCA_050743605.1 Acidimicrobiales bacterium | reverse complement strand
CGCCGAGTTCCTCCACCAGCTCGACCCCGGCTGGCAGGACGACCCCGAATAGCGGGATGCCTCGAAGCGGCGCGGACAAGCGTCGCGCGCTCAGCGGTCGATGTCGCGGTGGAACGCGGCCCCTGCGCCGAGCCGCTCGGCGAGGGCGTCGGCGAGCACGACCGAGCGGTGCCGGCCACCGGTGCAACCGAGCGCGATCGTGAGGTAGGACTTCCCCTCCTTCTCGAAGCTCGGCAGGAGCATCTGGAGCAGCTCTCCGGTCCTGTCGAGGAAATCCGCCGTCTCCGGCTGGGAGAGCACGAAGTCGCGGACGGCCGAGTCCAGCCCCGAGAGCGGCCGCAGCTCGTCCACCCAGTAGGGGTTCGGGAGGAACCGGCAGTCCAAGACGATGTCCACGTCGAGCGGGATGCCGTGCTTGTAGCCGAACGACACGATCGAAGTCTGCATCTGCGCGGCGTGGACGGGGTCGCCGAAGAGCTCGATCACACGCTGGCGAAGCTGGTTCGTGTTCAGCTCGCCGGTGTCGATGACGACGTCGACCTTCTCGCGCAGCTCGCCGAGCAGCCGGCGCTCGTCGACGATCGACTCCTCCACGCCGCGCGCCGCGAGCGGATGGCGGCGCCGGGTCCCTTCGAACCTCCGCACGAGCACCTCGTCTGGGGCGTCGAGGAACAGCGCGCGGACGCGGTGGCGCCCTCTCCGCAGCCGTTCGAGCACCGGCTCCACGTCGTCGACGTACTCGTCGCCTCCCCCACGGCCGACGACCAGAGCGACGCGCTCGTTGCCCGAACCGGGGCGCCCGACGAGGTCCGCCACCTTCGTGATCAACGCGGGAGGCAAATTGTCGATGACGAACCAGCCGAGGTCCTCGAGCGCCGCCGCGGCAGTCGACCGCCCTGCGCCCGACATCCCGGTGACGAAGAGGAACTCGGTCATTCCCACCCATTTTCCCCTGGCGGAACCCGCAACGCAGCGATGCTCCCGATGCGGGCGGGACCGACCGCGTGCGCCGCCGCGTGGAGCCGCGCGTGCACCGCCTCGGCCACCCGGTCCGGCAGCCACGGCAACGCCCGGAGGTCCTGCTCGCTGGCCGCCCGGAGCGCACTGACGCCACCGATCTCCTTCAGCAGCCGGGCTCTGCGGGCGGGACCGAGCCCGGGCACGCCGTCCAGCGCGCTCGCGGTCATCCTGGCGGCGCGCCGGGTGCGGTGGAAGGTGACCGCGAACCGGTGCGCCTCGTCCCGCAGACGCTGGAGGAGGTACAGCGCCTCGGATCCTCTCGGGATGCGGACCGGGTCGGGGCTGCCGGGCCGGTAGACCTCCTCGAACTGCTTGGCCAGCGCGGCGAGCTCGATCTCACCCGTGAGCCCGAGCTCTTCGAGCACCTGGACGCCGACGCCCAGCTGTCCCTTGCCGCCGTCGAGGAGCAGGAGCTGCGGGGTGTAGGCGAAGCGACGGCGCGGCGCGCGCACCCCGATCTCGTCGAGCGTGCCCGGGTCGTCTCCCGCCCGGTCGGCGAGTCCGGTCGTCGCCGGGCCCGGCGCAGCACGCGCTGCCGCGCGCCGGCGCTCGGCCAGGAGCGCCCCGAGCCGACGCGTGAGCACCTCGCGCATGGCGGCGTAGTCGTCGTTGCCCGGCACCTGCTTCACGACGAACTTCCGGTAGTCGGACTTCTTGGCGAGGGCGTCTTCGAAGACCACCATCGATCCGACGTAGTCGGTCCCCTGGAGGTGGCTCATGTCGTAGCACTCGATCCTGAGCGGTGCCTCTGGGAGGCCGAGAGCCTCCTGCAGCTCCACGAGCGCGCGCGCACGGCTGTTGTGGTCCGCCGCTCGCCGGAGCCGGTGGCGGGTGAGATCTTCCTTCGCGTTGGTCACCACGGTCTCCTGCAGGGCGCGCTTGGACCCGCGCTTGGGGACGGCGACTCCGACCGGCCCTCCCCGGAGCTGCCCCAGCCAGTCGGAGAGCACCTGAGAGGCGTCCGGCTCGACGGGCACGAAGATCCGTCGGGGCACCTCCGCACCGGGCGCCCCGTACAGCTCCTCCACCACCCGTGCGGAGAGCTGGGCGGGCGTGAGGTCCTCCACCTTCTCGGCCACGAACCCCCCGCGCCCCACCACCCGTCCTCGCCGCACGGTGAAGACCTGCACCGCCGCCTCGAGCTCGTCCTCGGCGATCCCGACGACGTCGAAGTCCTCCGGCCGCTCTGAGACCATCTGCTGGGTCTCGGCAGCCTTGCGGACCGCGACGAGCTGATCGCGGAGTCTCGCCGCGCGCTCGTACTCGAGCGTCGCGGACGCCTCGGACATCTGGGCCTCGAGCCGCGCGACGATCGGCCCGGTCTCTCCGGAGAGGAAACGCATCAGGTCGTCGAGCATCTGCCCGTACTGCGCGTGGCCCACCGCGCCCACGCACGGGCCGGAGCAGCGCTCGATGTCGTAGAGGAGGCAGGGCCGCCCGAGGCGCTCGTGACGGCGGAACTTCGTGTCCGAGCACGTCCGCACCGGGAAGCTCCGCAAGAGCAGGTCGAGGGTCTCCCGGAGCGCGCCCACGTGGCCGTAGGGGCCGAAGTAGCGGACGCCCTTACGCTTGCGGCCCCGGTAGACCATGGGCCGCGGCCATTCCTCTGCGACGGTGACTGCCAGGAAGGGGTAGCTCTTGTCGTCCTTCAGACGCACGTTGAAGCGCGGCTTGTGCGCCTGGATGAGCGAGTGCTCGAGCATGAGCGCCTCGACCTCGGTGGCGACCACCACCCACTCCACACGGTCGGCGTGGGCGACCATCTGCGCGGTGCGCGGCAGCAGCCCTGCGGGGTCCTGCCAGTAGCTGACCAGGCGGTGGCGGAGCGACTTCGCCTTCCCGACGTAGAGGACCCGCCCTTCTGCGTCGAAGAACTGGTAGGAGCCCGGGGCGTCGGGGATGGCGGCGGTCGGCGGCCGGTGCTGCATGCCCCCATTGTCGCGTGGCCTCCCCCGTGGCCTTGCGCCGGCGCCGGCCGGCCTACACTGGGGGCACCGGGCCTGGCATCCCGGCACAGCACACCTTCCAGACCGACAACCCCGCGGATGGGCGACCAGGCTGTCCCCGCCGGTCACATGGGAGGCCTCCTTAGAGGGGGTTGACACATGATCAGGCTCCAGCGTCCCCTTCCAGACCGCTACACGGGCGCGTCGCCAGACGAGCTCGCCCGGCGGATCGGCACGGCGAAGCGGCAACTCGGCGACCGGGTCCTCGTCCTCGGCCACCACTACCAGCGCGACGACGTGATGGTCTGGGCCGACGCCCGCGGCGACTCTTTCGGCCTGTCGCGCACGGCCGCCGAGCGCCGGGACGCAGAGTTCATCGTCTTCTGCGGCGTCCACTTCATGGCGGAGTCCGCCGACATCCTGACGGCGCCGCACCAGCAGGTCCTCCTGCCCGACCTGAACGCGGGCTGCTCCATGGCCGACATGGCCGACATCGACGAGGTCGAGGAGGCGTGGGAGGCTCTCGCCCGGGTGACGGACGTGGCGCGCGTGCTCCCGATCACCTACATGAACTCGTCGGCCGCGCTGAAAGCCTTCGTCGGCCGCCTCGGCGGTGCCGTCTGCACCTCCTCCAACGCCCGCGCGGTCCTGCGCTGGGCCCTCGCGGCGGACGGCGGCGGCGGTTCGCCCCGCGCCGACAAGGTCCTCTTCGTCCCCGACCAGCACCTGGGGCGCAACACCGGGTTCGTCCTCGGCTACGTCGAAGGGGACATGGCGGTCTGGGATCCTCGTCGTGAGCGCGGCGGGCTCGCCGACGCGGAGATCAAGACGGCACGCCTTCTCCTTTGGAAGGGACACTGCTCGGTGCACCAACGGTTCCGCCCCGAGCACGTCCGCGCGTTCCGTGACGAGCACCCCGAGGGCGTCGTCGTGGTCCACCCAGAGTGCGCGCACGACGTCGTCGAGCTCGCCGACGATGTGGGCTCGACGGACCACATCATCCGCACGGTCCACGACGCGCCTGCCGGGTCGGCGTTCGGAGTCGCCACGGAGATCCATCTCGTCAAGCGGCTCGCAGACGAGCACCCCGACAAGACCGTCGTCAGCCTCGACCCGCTCGTCTGTCCGTGCTCGACGATGTCGCGTATCGACCCGATGCACCTCGCCTGGGTTCTCGAGGGACTCGTCTCCGGCGAGGTCCGCAACCACATCACGGTGGACGAGGCGACGGCAGAATGGGCTCGGGTCGCCCTCGAGCGAATGCTCGCCATCACCTAGTCGCAATGATCCGGAGGGGCCGGGGCAGACGCTCCCTCCTTGCCGGAGGACGCACCGATTGCTCGTTCGGCCTGGTCGGGAAGCCGGCGGCGAGCCGCACGCGACACGAGGGAATGGGAATCGGATCCCGCTTGCGGGCCGGGGGACGCTGTGCTTAGGTGCCGGCAGGGTGCCGCTCTCGGGACTGGAGGGCGACGTCCGGCAACTTTCGTCGGAGACGAGGGCGCCTCATGGTCCCAAAGCCCTTCAGGATGTGGGCCGGCGAGCACGGCGGCGTGCTCGTGGTGCGCCTCGCCGGCTACCTCGGGCGGCCGTGGTCGCGCGAGGTGCACCGTACGCTGGTGCGCCATTGCCCGAGCGCCCTCGTGCTCGAGGTCTCCGAGCTCGCCGACCTCGACCCGTCAGGCCTGGCAGCCCTGGTCGCCGTCCGCCAGGACGTCGTCTCGGGTGGCGGACGCTTCGTCCTGCGGGGAGCCTGCGGCCCCGTGCGCGCCGCGCTCGCGGCCGCCGGCCTCGAGGCCCTCGCGGATGACGAGCACGAGGCCGACCCCGTCACCCCGCTGCCATTGAGCCCGCTGCCATTGAAGGGAGGCCGCGATGCACGTCGCTCCCCCACCGCGGCGCCGAAAGTCGCCTGAGCGCGTCACCGGAACCGCGGCGCCCCCCGGGTGCACCGCGGGAGGGTCCGGCGCGCACATCCCGCCGGTCGACGCTGCTGGCATCCACGCGCTGGACGACCCGGTCTCGTGGGACCACTTCGCAGTGGAAGTCGCGGACTCCCCCCCGCCTGTCGTCGTCCACTGCCGCGGCGGTCTCGACTTCGCCTACGCCGACCAGCTCCGCTCGGTGCTCGCGAGGATCATCGAGCGCGAGCTCGTCGTCGATCTGCACAGGCTGACCTTCATCGACTCGACAGGGCTGTCGGTGCTGCTCACCGCGCGGCGCACGCTCTCGGACGTAGGGGGCAGGATGGCGATCCTCGGCGCCTCAGGCCTGGTGCGCCGCGCCTTCGAGGCCGCCGAGCTCGCCGACGTCCTGGACGACTGAGCTCCCGGGACTGAGCTCCCGGGACTGAGCTCCTGGGACGGCTGAAGGAGCCCTGTCGCGGGGCGGGGCGGGGCGCGCTCAGCAGGCCATCCCGAGCACGGGCCGGAGCACCTCGCCGGTCGCGCTGCCCGGGGACTTGGCGACCTGCTCTGGAGTGCCCTCGGCCACCACCCGGCCACCGCGGTCGCCGCCCTCAGGGCCGAGGTCCACGATCCAGTCGGCGCATTTCACGACGTCGAGGTTGTGCTCGATGACGACCACGGTGTTGCCCTGATCGACAAGGCGGCCCAGCACGTCGAGCAACCGCCGCACGTCCTCGAAGTGCAGCCCGGTGGTGGGCTCGTCGA
Source organism: Acidimicrobiales bacterium (assembly GCA_050743605.1). Classification (GTDB taxonomy): domain Bacteria; phylum Actinomycetota; class Acidimicrobiia; order Acidimicrobiales; family RAAP-2; genus JAJYVT01. The sequence continues at coordinate 1,489 of JBOGGB010000491.1, read as the reverse complement.
GGATGTACATGGTGTGGCCGGTCGGGCGCCGGCTGAGCTCGCTCGAAAGCTTCACACGCTGTGCCTCTCCGCCGGACAACGTCGGCGCCGGCTGACCCAGCCGGACGTAGCCGAGCCCCACGTCCACGAGCGTCTGGAGATGGCGCGCGATCGGAGGCTGGTGCGCGAAGAAGGCGAGCCCCTCCTCGCAGGACATGTCCAGCACGTCGGCGATGCTCTTCCCCCGGAAGGTGACCTCGAGGGTGTCGCGGTTGTACCTCGCCCCCGCGCAGATCTCGCAGGGCACGTAGACGTCGGGGAGGAAGTGCATCTCGATCTTGATGGTCCCGTCGCCCGCGCACGCCTCGCAACGCCCCCCCCGCACGTTGAACGAGAAGCGGCCCGGCTGGTAACCGCGGACCTTCGCCTCGGGCGTCTGCGCGAACAGCCGCCGGATGTGGTCGAACACCCCCGTGTAGGTCGCGGGGTTCGACCGGGGCGTCCGGCCGATCGGCGCCTGGTCGACGTCCACCACCTTGTCCACGTGCAAGATTCCGTCGATCGTCCGGTGCAGCCCGGGGACCGCCTTGGCGCGGTGCAGCTCGTGAGCAAGGGCCCGGAGCAGGATCTCGTTCACAAGCGTGGACTTGCCGGACCCTGAGACCCCGGTGACCGCGACGAGGCAGCCGAGCGGGAAGGCGACGTCGACGTCCGCGAGGTTGTGCTCGCGCGCGCCTCGGACCACGACCGCGTGGCCGGAGCCCGCACGGCGACGGTCGGGCACAGCGATCTTCCGCTTGCCCGACAGGTACTGGCCCGTCAGCGACGCGGCATTCGAGAGCAGCCCGCTTCGGCCGGTGACGGGGCCGGAGTGGACGATCCTCCCGCCGTGCTCGCCCGCGCCGGGCCCGATGTCGACGACGTGGTCCGCGGTGCGGATGGTCTCCTCGTCGTGCTCGACGACGATGACCGTATTGCCGAGATCGCGGAGCCGCAGGAGGGTCCGGATCAGGCGCTGGTTGTCGCGCTGGTGAAGTCCGATCGATGGTTCGTCGAGGACGTAGAGGACGCCGACGAGGCCGCTACCGATCTGGCTCGCGAGCCGGATCCGCTGCGCCTCGCCGCCCGAGAGCGTCGCCGACGCGCGCTCGAGCGAAAGGTAGTCCAGCCCGACGTCGAGCAGGAAGCGCATCCGCTCGCGGATCTCCTTCAGCACCCGGTCCGCGATGAGATGGTCGCGCTCAGAGAGCTCGAGGCGCTCGATCGCCTCGAGGGCGCGGGTGATCGACAGGCTGCACAGCTCGTGGATGTTCGTCCCCCCGTGCCCAGGGTCCCCGCGCCTGCCCTCCGAGCCCTTCCCGATCGTGACGGCGAGCGACTCGGGCTTCAGCCGGGCGCCCCCGCAGTCGGGGCACGCGACCTCGCGCATGTACTGCTCGATCTGCTCCCTGGTGAAGTCTGAGTCGGCCTCCGAGTGCCGGCGCTGCAGCCACGGGACGATGCCCTCGTA
>JBOGGB010000490.1:0-1803 GCA_050743605.1 Acidimicrobiales bacterium | reverse complement strand
TCGGAAAGCAGCCATCGGAGGCGGCATCGAAGGCGACTGCCTCTGCGTCGGTCGAGAAGGTGAGGGAGAAGCGGTGGTGCTCGATCCGCCGGTAGCGGGTGGCCTTCCCCGGCCTGCCGCGGCGCTCTTGGCGGAACTCGGTTGTCACCTCGTCGTGCACCTCGAAGCGCACCCAGCGACGGGCGTTCGCCGCGGCGATCACCTCCTTCGCCGCGTCCTCGATCCCCAGTCGGCTCTTGAGGCGGCAGCGCGACGAGGAGAGCGAGCCGGCGAGCTCTTCCAGCCCGCTGCGGGCGCGCTCGATGCGTTCGGCCCGAGAGAGCGCGTCGTTCACTCTTTTGGTCGAAGACCGGAACCACACGATGCGGTAGCCCTCAGCTGAGCAGCTCGGCGCCTCGGCCGCCCAGTACACCTCGTCGGGGTCGCCCTTGCGCTTCCCCGGTCGACGGGAGACCTCCACCCAGTCGACCTGCCCGGCCGCGATCCACGCCCGTCCGGCCCCCTCTTCCTTGCGCGTCTTGGGAAGGATCGTGAGGAAGCGGCCGTGGTTCCTGGCGATGTGGTCCATGTTGTCGCGGGTGCACAGCTTGGAGTCTGCGACGTAGAGGAACAAGGTGGTGCCGGCGATCTTGAAACACCGCTCCCAGGTCGCGATGTGCGTCGTTGTGTCCGCGGTGTTGCCGTCGACCATCCGATAGGTGATCGGCACCGCGCCGTCGGCAGAGATCGTGAGGATCCACACCAGCTGCAACAGGTCCCCTCGATGGTCCTTGCTATGTCCTCGTGCAGGACGGGCCGGCGTGACCCCGGCCCGTGGGCTCCCGGTCGCCTCGCGGTACGCGCCGTAGAGCGTGATCGAGGTCGAATCGTCATAGAGCTCGTCGGTCGCGATCGAATAGGCGTCGATGGCGCGCAGGCTGAGCTCGGTCAAGAGGCTCGCTCGGTCGGCCAAGAAGAGCTGGTCGAGTGCCCGCCCGACGCAGTCGTCGCTCAAGGCGGCTGATTCGTTGGCCGAGAGGTGGAGCAGGCTGGGATCGAAGCGAGCGGCCCAGGGGCCGAGCCCGTAGAGGGGCTCGCGCCCGAGACACAGGTTTCTCACGAGCACCCCGATCACCCTCGCCGGCTCGATCGAGCACCGGGGGTCCGGTTCTTCGAGGAAGGACGCGACCAGCTCTGTGAGGCGGAGGCGAGCGAGCACGGCGTTCACGACCGGCAGCCCTGAGATGAGCTCCTGGCAGACGCCCAGGGCACCGGGGTCCACGAGCGTGAGGATCGGGGGTTGTGCGCTCATGTCAATCATGTCCACAGTCTGATACTGTGGACCACGCTGGTGGTGGATGCTCGCGAAGATGGGTTCGAGGAGGTGGTGATGAGACAGCCGAACGCACGAGACGACGAGGCCCGGGCCAAGATCGCGGCTCGCCTGGCCGAGGCCGGCTTCGCCCTGCCCGGGAGCCTCATCGAGCGCACGGCGCGCTGTGGGAAGCCGAACTGTGCCTGCAGGGCCGACCCGCCCAAGCTCCACGGCCCCTACCACCAGTGGACGCGCAAGATCGACGGCAAGACGACGACGGTCAACCTCACCGACGAGCAGCTCCAGAGATACGGGCCCTGGCTCACGGAGGCTCAACGCCTACGCAAGCTCCTCAGCCAGCTCGAAGAGATGACCCTCCGCCTCGCCTCGCGCGGCGAAAGCTGGACGCCGCGAAAATCACGCTGAAAGGGTCACGCGACCTGCGGAACGTAAGGTGAAGAACCCCCGCCGGCTTTTGGCCAGCCGGCCCCGGAAGGTGTAGCCGAGGA
>JBOGGB010000489.1:0-1774 GCA_050743605.1 Acidimicrobiales bacterium | reverse complement strand
GCACAGAGACGCGCTCGAGGCGGCGGTGCTCTCCCAGTTCACCACCGCCCGGCCCTGTGACCGAAAGGAGAACCGTCCCCCGGGGGCAGCCGCCCTCGCAGAACGGGCCAAGCTCATGGGCGAAGCGGGCAAGGAGCCGACCGTCGACCTCGCCGCCATGGCAGAGATCGTCCGTCTCGCAGGCGCGAAGGAGGTCTCGGCATGACCGAGCGCTCCGACTACCAAAAGCTCCGTTCACACCTCGCGTATCTGCGCATGGGGGCGGCCGCCGAGGCGCTGCCCGGGCTCCTCGACGACGCGATCACGACCAAGTGCTCCACCCAGGCGTTCTTGGAGAAGCTGCTCGCAGTCGAAGTCGACGCGGTCGAAGAGCGCAGGCGGGTGACCCTCGAGCGCTTCGCGTCGCTCCCCTCGCCGTTCACTCTCGCCGACTTCGACTTCTCCGCCCAGCCGTCGATCGACGAGAAGCTGGTGCGAGAGCTCGGCACGCTGCGATTCATAGAGGACGCGACCAACGTGTTGTTCATCGGACCGCCCGGCGTCGGAAAGACCATGCTCGCGGTCGCCCTCGGCCACGCGGCGGTTGGTGCGGGGATGCGGGTGCACTACACGACGGCGGCCGATCTCGCCGCACGCTGTCACCGGGCGGCATTGGAGGGCAGATGGGCGACGACCATGCGCTTCTACGCCAATCCGAGGCTCCTGATCGTCGATGAAGTGGGCTATCTTCCGCTCCCCCAAGAGGCCGCAGCCGCCCTCTTCCAGGTTGTCTCCCAACGATATTTGCGCGGGAGCATCTGCCTCACGACCAATTTGGGCATCGCCAGCTGGGGCCGGGTCCTCGGCGACGACCAGATGGTCGCAGGAGCGTTGCTGGATCGTCTCTTGCACCGAAGCGTCGTCGTGAACATCGAGGGCGACTCCTACCGGATGCGCAGCCACCGGGCCCGAGCGGAGGCGACCCGGCGGGCGGTGGCGGGCTCATGACCATGGTCTGCCCGATCTGTGCCCGGAGCCACGACGCGGTGCCCGTCCCTCCGGTTCGCTCGCCCTACTGCTCGATGGCGTGCTGGTTCCACGTCGGCCCCCCACCGGCTCGGACTCCAGCCCCGTCACGTCACGATGGCGTCACGACGAGCTGCCCGGTCTGCCAGGCTGCCTTCGCACCCACCGGCCGTCAGCGGTTCTGCTCGGACGCGTGCCGGGCGGCCGCGTATCGACGCCGGCGAGACCAGAACCCAGCGACGCTCGTCGTGGCGAAGGCCCGACCCCGCCGGCCGATCACCGTCTATGAGTGCGACTCCTGTGGCGCCCGAGCCCTCGGCGAGCAGCGCTGCGCGGACTGCACGACCTTCATGCGCCGGATCGGCATCGGTGGCTCGTGTCCGTGTTGTGACGCGCCGGTGGCCGTCGCAGAACTCGTCGGACAGGAGGTGATCGTCGAGAGCTGACCTACACTCCAACCAGCCCTCACCGCCCCAGGGTCAACTGGGGAATTTCGGTGATCGACTCTGGGGAATTTCCGCGATCCGCGACACCATCAAGGCGATGGACATCGCCGAGTCTGCCGCCTACCTGCGTCACCACTTGGCGCTCTGCGGCAGAGAGGAGCCCCTCTTCGATGACGACGCAGTCGCCCGCCTGCATCGGGTGGCGAACGGACTACCCCGGGCGCTCAACAACGCGGCAACCGCAGCCCTCATCGCGGCAGCGTCGGAGGGAAAGGACCTGGTCGACGATGTCTGTGCCAAGAAGGCTGTCGCCGAGCTGACCA
>JBOGGB010000488.1:0-3527 GCA_050743605.1 Acidimicrobiales bacterium | reverse complement strand
CTCGACCCGGGCTGGTTCGCCTGGGTGATGGCGAGCGGGATCGTCTCCGTCGGCACGGCCCTGCTCGGTGACAGGGTCGTCTCGGATGTCGTCCTCGGGGTCACCGTCGCCGCCTTCGTGGGGCTCGGCCTCGCCTACGGCGCGCGGATCGCCTTCCTCGGCCGCTTTTTCCGCCAGAGCCTGCGCGACCCCACCACGGCGATGGCGTACTTCACGGTCGCAGCCGGAGCCGACGTGTTGGCCGTCCGGTTCTCCATGGCCGCCCATCCGATGGTCACCCTCGTCCTCGGCGCCGTCGGTGCGGCAGTCTGGCTAGTGCTTACCTACGGCCTTCCGTGGTCGATCGTCGCCACGGCACGCCGGCCGGTCCTCGGCCAGATCAACGGCACCTGGCTCATATGGGTGGTCGCCACCCAATCGCTCGCGATCGTGGCCGCCGCCCTCTCACCGGTGGCCCCGTCGGGCGCGCTCCGCGCGGAGCTGCCGGTGGTGGCGGTGTGCATGTGGGGGGTCGGGGTGATGCTCTACCTGGTCCTCGTCGTGATCATCTTCCTGCGCCTGCTGCTCGTGGAGGTGACTCCGGCCGAGATGGGGCCCGCCTACTGGATCGCGATGGGCGCCACGGCCATCAGCGTGCGCGCCGCGGCCGGCATCCTGGTCCTCCACGGCCCGCACGCCTCGTCGCTCGTGGGAGAGCTGCGCCCGTTCCTCGTCGGACTGTCGGTGGTGCTCTGGGCGTTCGGGACGTGGTGGATCCCGCTCCTCGTCGCCTTCGGCGTCTGGCGCTATGTCATCAAACGGTATCCATGGTCCTTCGAGCCACGGCTCTGGAGCGTCGTCTTCCCCCTCGGGATGTACGCCGTCGCCTCCGACACGCTGGGCCGGGCGGCTGGGCTGGGCTTCATGATGACGGTGGGCCGCGCCTGGGTCTGGGTGGGCCTCGCGGCCTGGGTCACGGTGATGGTGCTCATGGCGGGCAGCCTCGTCCGGGCGCTCAGGGTCCGCCCCGGGGCACGGAGAAGGTGAGGCGAGGCGATCCGGGATGCGATGCCGGCCCGCGGGACCGGGCTCGTCAGGCGGCGATCGTCACGCAGCACCGCCCGGCAGCCGGATCGAGCCGGGCTGCACCGGAGGGGAGGCCGACCTCTTCGGCGACGGCGCGGAGCAGGTCCAGGTTCATGGCACACACGAGCTCGGGTTGCTCCTCGGCCAATGCGCGGAACGGGCAGTTGACCAACGTGATGCGGCCGCCGGCCTGCTGCGGCTCGTAGCCGTGGCGGCCGAGCAGGCCCATCAGGAGCTGGCACGTCGGGGCCGGTGCCACACCCGCCGGTCGGCCCTGGCGCTCCTCCCGGATCTCGCGGGCGAGCTTGCGGCCCTCGTCTCGGGCCACCCTTCGGAGCGCCTCGTCGACGTCCAGCCCACCCGTGACGGCGCGCGCCATCGCCCGGCCGAGCAGCGTCGCTGCGAGCTGGTAGCGGCGCTCGGGAACGCTCACGCTGAGCTCGCCCTCCGCGCGGCGGTACCACTTGGCCGGGCGGCCCGCCCCGGGGCCACCCCTGCCCGGGGGGCGTCGGAAGTCGGTCTCGAGCAGCCCCGCCTCCACGAGCTTGTCCAGGTGGAACGCGGCGACCGACCGCGCGACGCCGAGGGCGGCGGCGGCACCGTCCCGGCTCACCTCTCCGATCGCGGCAACGTGCTCGTAGATCCGACGACGCAACGGCTCGCTGAGCGCAGTCACCGCCACTATCGGATCGATGCGTTGCTCCATGGGGGCATTCTAAAGCACATCCAAGTTGGCGTATTTCCTTGCGCTGCTTCTAAGATGAGTGGCAGTGGTCGTTAGAGAAGCGGCGCGGTTCGGCGCCCGTGCGTGCACCAGCGAGGCGGCCGGCGAGCTCGACCTGGTCAGGGCGGCGCGCGCGGTCTCCGAGCTGCTCGACGCCCTCGGCGTCGACCGCAGCGGCGAGGGGCTCCGGAAGACTCCTCAGCGGGTCGCCCGCGCGTTCGCCGAGCTCCTCACTCCCGACCAGTTCGAGGCCACGACCTTTCCCAACGACGAGGGCTACGACGAGCTCGTGGTCGCCCGCGCCATCCCGTTCTCCTCGCTGTGCGAGCACCACCTCCTGCCGTTCGCCGGCGTCGCGCACGTCGGGTACCTGCCCGGCGACCGTCTCCTGGGTCTCTCGAAGCTCGCCCGCGTCGTCAGCCACTTCGCTCGCCGGCTCCAGGTCCAAGAGCGCCTGACGACCCAGATCGCAGGCTGGCTCGTCGAGACCCTGCATCCGAAGGGTGTGGGCGTCGTCCTCGAAGCAGAGCACACCTGCATGTCGCTCCGCGGGGTGCGGGCTTCAGGCTCGGTGACGCTCACCTCCGCCCTGGCAGGGCTCGTACGCGACGACGAGCGCACGCGCGCGGAGTTCCTCTCCTTCGTCGGCCGATGCTCGTGAGTGCCGAGCGGGGCTCTCGACCCCGACGCTTCCACCACCGCGTGTTCTCGGCCGCCGGGCTCGCCGCGGCGAAAGGGGCCACCACGGTGTCGGTGTGCCTTCCGGCAAGGAACGAGGCCGCCACGATCGGCCAGATCGTGGCGACCGTGCGGACCGAGCTCGTCGACCGGTGCCGCCTCGTCGACGAGATCATCGTGGCCGACGACCACTCCGTCGACGCGACGGCCACGGTGGCGCGAGGGGCCGGCGCCACCGTGGTTCCCGTGGCGGCACCGGCGGACGAACCCTCCGGCAAGGGCGCCGCGATGAGGACCGCGGTGGCGGCAAGCATCGGGGAGGCGGTCGTCTTCCTCGACGCCGACGTCGAGAACTTCGCGTCGCACTTCGTCGTCGGCCTTCTCGGACCGTTGCTCTCCGAGCCCGGCATCACCTTCGTGAAGGCGACGTATCGGCGCCCGCTCGCAGGAGCTTCCGGGGAGGGAGGGCGAGTCACCGAGCTCGTGGCCAAACCGTTGCTCGCCCTGCTCCAGCCGGAGCTCGCCTGCTTCTCCCAGCCTCTCGCCGGGGAGATCGCCGCTCGCCGCTCGGTCATCACGTCGTGCTCGCTCCCGGCCGACTACGGCGTCGACGTCGCCCTGCTGCTCGACGTCGCTCGGCGGTTCGGTCTCGACCAGATGGCAGAGGTCGACCTCGACGAGCGCGTCCATCGCAATCGCCCGCTGTCCGAGCTGGCGCCGCAGGCACGCTCGGTGACTCGGGCCATCCTCCAGCGAACCCACGTCGGCGACGCCCCAGGATCTGCGCCACGCGTCCGGGAACCGTCCCCGACACTCGTCCCGGGCCGATCATCCGATACGGCGCGCACGGGCTGGACGGCGCTCCGAGGAGACGGCGCTCGGACTAGACAGGAGGAGCCATGCCAGCGACTCAGACCTTCGTGATCGTCGGAGCGAGCCTCGCGGGTGCAAAGGCGGCGGAGACGCTGCGCGCCGAGGGATTCGACGGCCGGGTCGTGCTCGTGGGAGACGAGTCACGACCTCCCTACGAGCGTCCGCCGCTCTCCAAGGACTACCTGCG
>JBOGGB010000487.1:0-8681 GCA_050743605.1 Acidimicrobiales bacterium | reverse complement strand
CGACCACCAAGACGATGAGGACGATGAGGAGGTCGGGGCCGAAGATGTCTGCCAGCATCGCTGTCTCCTTGCTCCTGCAGGCATATGCCCGCAGGAGCCCAGGCTAACCCAGCGGGACCCACTGCGGTCGCGGGGCGACCTCGCGGTGTTACCGTCCCTGCCAGCGGGGCCTGCGCTTCTCGGCGAACGCGACGGGGCCTTCCATGGCGTCGGCGGAGCCGAAGATCACGCCCACCGCCTCGTCGGTCAGCCTCCACCCGGTCTCGTCGTCGGCGCCGAGGGAGCGCAGCATCACCGACTTCGACAACCGCACGGCGAGCGGGGCGTTCTCGGCGATCCGCTCTGCGAGGGCCAGCGCCTCCTCCATCAGCTGCTGGCGGGGGACGACGCGGTTCACGAGGCCGAGCTGATATGCCCGCTCTGCGTCGATCGGGTCCCCGGTGAGCGCGAGCTCGAGCGCGACGGAGAGGGGAAGGCGCCTGGGCAGGCGGAAGAGGCCACCGGCGCCGGCAACGAGCCCTCGCTTCGCCTCGGGGATCCCGAACGTCGCATGGTCGGCCGCCACGACGAGGTCGCACGAGAGCATGACCTCGAGGCCTCCTGCGAGCGCCGACCCGTTGACCGCCGCGATGACCGGTTTCTCGAACGTGCGGCGCGCGACCCCGGCGAACCCGCCGCTCGCGCTCATGACTGCGGCACCGCCGCCCGCCGCGAAGGCCTTCAGGTCCATTCCCGCGGAGAACGCCTTGTCCCCGCTGCCGGTGAGGACGACGACCCAGGCGTCAGGATCCTCGCCGAGTCGGTTGAACGCGGCGGCGAGCCCTTGGCTCACCGCGCCGTTGATCGCGTTGCGCGCCTCGGGGCGGTTGATGGTGAGGATCTCGACGTGCCCGCGCCGTTCCCTTAGGACCTCGTCTGCCATGGCTGCTGCTCCTTCCTGCGTCCCACCGACCGCAGGACGCTACCTCCCTCGGGCCGCGAGCCACGTGTGCGTCGGACGCGGACGCGTCGGCGCCGTGGCGGCGGGGCCGTGCCATGCTTTGGCGGTGCGGGAGCCCCTCTTCGGCCTGAGCGCCGCGGGCTTCCGGCTGGAAGGCGGGTTCAACGGCCCCGGGGAGCCCTCGAACCAGTGGGGGCCCTTGGAGCGGGCGGGCATGGCGCCGCGAGGGGCGGCCTGGTCGGCAGCGGTCCAGGGTGCGGGGGTGTGGGCGGGCCCTGATCGCGTCCTCGAGGTGGCCTCGGCCGCCGGTGCGGGGGTGCTCGCGCTCTCCGTCGAGTGGGCGAGGATCGAGCCGGCTCCGGGGCGCATCGACGAGGCCGCCGCCGACCGATACGCGTCGATCTTCGCCTCCGCCGCGGCCCGGGGCATCACGCCGGTCGGCGTGCTCTGCGACATCTCCACCCCTGGGTGGCTCGGCGAGGAGTTCTGGCTCACGCCCGGGTCGCCCGACCGGTTCGCCGAGCACGCCGGACGTCTCGTCGCCCGCATCGGCGCCTCCTGCCGGCACTGGGTGACGCTGCGCCAGCCGAACCTCGTCGCTCTCAAGGGCTGGGTCGAAGGCCGCCACCCTCCTCGCCGAGTGGGCGCGATGGCCGACGCGTGGGCCGTCGTCGACAACCTCCTCGCCGCGCACGTCCTGGCGTACGGGGCGATCCACGACGCCCAGCCCCGTGCGGAGGTCGTCTTCGGCCTCCGGGCTTCGCCCTCCTACGACTGGCACGGGCTCCTGGCGGACCTCCTCTGCGCTCCGGCGCTCGGCGTCGAGCGTGAAGAAGTCGACGGGTGGATCGACGCCCGGCGCACGCGCCACGACGCGATGGTCCCCCCGAGAGACCTGGGCGAGCTGGCGTGGCGTCGTCTGGCGGCGGCCACCTCGCCGTTCGGCGTGGCCGGAACGGGCCTGCGGACGCTGCTCCGCCGTCCCTCGCCGCGCCGCGCGCTGGACCTCGTCTATCACCTCGCCTCCGATCGTCCCCGTGCCGCGACTGGCGCGGGGTCCGGCGCGGGGACTGGCGCGGGGGCCGGCTCCGCGGCCCGCTCCGCGGCCGTCTCGAATGGGTCGGCGTCGCCGAAGGGGGCCGCGTACCCCTTGGACGGGCTGCTCGTCGTCTGGTGCCCTCCCGAGGCGCGTGCGGTCCCTCCGGGGTGGCGCGCTCCGCCTCCGTGGGAGGGGCGACCCCATCCCGAAGAGCTCGTGGCTCGCTGCCGCGAGCAGCTGCGCGCCACGCCCGGTGTGGCCCTCTGGGTGGAAGACGGCTTCGCGACGCGCGGCGGGGTGCCGCGGGCCGACGGCTGGGACAGGCGGTCGTACCTCAGCACTCACGTCGCCGCAGCGAGAGAGGTCCCCGTCGCCGCCTACCTCTACTACGCGCCCGAGGGCGGCGGCGACCCGACATTTCCCGACGCGGACTTCGGGCTCGAGCGCGCTCTCGCTCAGGTCACGTCGCGGCGGAACGTCGTGAAGTAGCCGATCACGGAGGTCCCGACGCCCCAGACGACGAGCGCGAGGGCACCGAGCCACCAGCTGAGCAGGGCCGTGATTGTCACTGCTGTCCCGCCCCCGGCCCCCCGCGCCGCGAGCCCTCCGGCGATCGCCTGCGTCGCGCGTGTGGGGAGGAAGTTCACGTCCATGTGCAGCAGGGAGGCGAAGATCGCCACGATGATGGGCTCGAGCACGAGGCTGAGCCCCAGGGCGAGGATCACGCCGGCGATCTGGTTCCGCACGAGGGTGCCGATGCCCATGCCGTAGACGGCGAGGAGGAGGAAGGCGGCGAGCATCCCGGGCACCACCGGGCCGATCTGGTCGAGGAAGTGCGAGACCGATCCCCCCTCTGCGACGAGCAGCGGGATCCCCATGGCCGCGATCATGGCGAAGGACACCACGGCCATGAAGACTCCCCAGACCGCCGACGCGAGCACCTTGGCAGTGAGGACGTCCGGGCGGCGCGGATGGAGCAGCAGGGTCGCCGTGAGGATACGGTGGCGGTACTCCGTCGTGATGCAGAGCACGCCCAGCACGGGAGCCATGACGATCGCGGCCGTGTACCCCGCGCCCATGAGCCGCCGCAGCTGGACCGTCGTCGTCGGCGCGCTGAAGTGCACGGCGCCGTGGTTGCCCAGGATGAACGAGGTCGTCACCCCGAGCCCCGTCAGCAGGACCACGACCGCCATGCAGACCCATGGTCCCGGGGTCGTGCGGAACTTGAAGAGCTCGGCGCGCACGAGGCGCGGCATCGCTGTCGGGGCTGTCACGGGCGCACGGCCTCCACAGGTTGGCTGGGGACGGTCATCGATGTGGTGAGCTCGAGGAAGAGGCTCTCCAGGTCCTGGCTCACCTGGACCAGCTCGTAGACGACGACGCCGTTCGTTGCGAGAAGCGGACCCAAGGCTTCGGGAGTCGCCCCGTCGAGGACCAGCGTGTCGGCCGAGATCGGTCTCGGTGCGAAGCCGGCGTCGCGTGCGATCGCGCTCAGGCGTTGCGCCTCGGGGGTGCGCACTCGCATCGCCGACTGCGCTTGGCTCGTCAGGATCGAGAGCGGGCCCTGCGCCCGGAGCTGTCCCCTCGAGACGATCACCACGTCGTCGACCGTCTGAGCCATCTCGGCGAGCAGATGGGACGACACGAGGATCGTCCGCCCCTCAGCCGCGAGGTGCCGGAGCAGGTCGCGCAGCCAGGCGATGCCCTGGGGGTCGAGCCCGTTGGACGGTTCGTCGAGGACGAGGACGCTCGGGTCGCCGAGGAGGGCGCCGGCGAGCTGCAGGCGCTGGCGCATGCCGAGCGAGTACCCGCCTACCTTGCGCTTCGCATCGGCGGTCAGCCCGACGAGCTCGAGCACCACGTCGACGCGTGAGAGGTCGAGCCCCGCCTCGAGGGCCATCATCTGGAGGTGCGCGCGGGCGCGGCGCGACGGGTGGAAGTTCGTCGCCTCGAGCACCGCACCGACTTGGCGTGCAGGCCCGGGGATGTCTCGATAGCGCCGGCCACCGATCGTGCACCGCCCCGACGTGGCCGTCGCCAGGTCGAGCAGGATACGCAAGGTCGTGGTCTTCCCCGCGCCGTTCGGGCCGAGGAACCCGGTGACCCGTCCCGGTTCGACCTTGAAGCTCAGGTCGTCGACCGCGGTGACGGCTCGGAACCGCTTGGTGAGCCCCTTCACCTCGATCGCCGCGCCGCGAACGGCACCGTCCACGCCGGCCACGGCACGAGGCTACCCCGACCGTCATGGGGCCGGTACCATCGCCGGCGTGCGGCTCCTGGTCGCCGAGGACGACCCTGGCCTGCGGTCCGTCCTGGAACGGGCGCTGCGGCGCGGCGGGTACGCCGTCGACGCCGTCGCCGACGGCGGGCGCGCGCTCGCGTGCCTGCGGAGCTTCGCCTACGACGCGGTGGTGATGGACTGGCGGATGCCGGGCGCCACGGGCGTAGAAGTCGTCCGGGCCGCACGCCGTGCCGGCAAGCAGGTGCCGATCCTGATGCTGACGGCCCGGGACGCGACCGCCGACCGCATCGAAGGGCTCGACGCGGGCGCGGACGACTACCTGGTCAAGCCGTTCGAGCTCGCGGAGCTGCTGGCGCGGCTGCGGGCGCTCCTCCGCCGGCCACCCGTGGCGCTCGACACCGTGCTTCGCGCAGGGGACCTCGAGCTCGACCCCGCCACGCGCGAGCTGCGTCGCCGGGGCGAGCTCGTTCCGCTCACTGCTCGCGAGCTCGCGATCTTGGAGCTCCTGTTGCGCCGCCAGCCGTCCGTGGTCGACCGCGGGGCGCTCGCCGTCGGTGTCTGGGACGAGGAGGCGGATGCGGTCGGGTCCAACACGATCGACGTGCACGTGGCGCGGCTCCGGGCGAAGCTCGGTCCGTCCAGCGCGGTCGTCCAGACCGTTCGGGGCGTCGGGTACCGAGTGGTCGCCGGTCCCCCGATGGCAAGGAGCTGAGATGCGTGGGATGCACGCAACGCGTGCGAACCTGCGCGCGGCGCTGAAGGTCGCCACCGTCACCACGGTGCTCATTGCGCTCTTCTACGTGGGCGTCGCGGCGGTGATCGACGCCTACGCCGCCCGGCGCGTCCTGTGGGAGGTGGACCAGCGGCTCGCCAGCCGGCTGTCGGTGGTGAGCAACCTTCCCGACCCGCTGTCGAGCAAGACGATCCCCGACGACGTGGGCACCGACGGGGCGCCCGTGTTCGTCTGGTGGGTCTCGCCGTCGGGATCGACGACCGCGCTCACCGTCGGCGCCCCGGCGCTGCCCGGCGCGGCACCGGTCGCAGCGTCCACCCCCCTCAGCGCTCCTTTGCGCGACGGCGACGAGTTCCGTTTCAAGGCCGTCCGCTACCGGGGCGGTGTGCTCATCGCCGCGCAGGATCTCGCGGGCCCGTCGCACATCGACCAAGTGCTCCTCATCGGCGAGCTCGTGCTCGGGCCGGTCTTACTCGTCGGCGTCTTCTCGGGCGTGCTCCTGATCGGGCTTCGAGCGGCGGCGCCTGCGGAGTCGGCGCGCCGCCGCCTCCAGGAGCTCACCGCCGACGCTTCGCACGAGCTGCGCACCCCGCTCACCGTGATCGAGGCCGAGATCGAGCTCGCACGCTCGGGCCCACCCGATCCCCTCGCCGATCGCGAGGCCCTCCATCACGTCGCGCGCGAGAGCCGCCGGTTGAAGTCGATCGTGGAGGACCTCCTGTGGCTGGCGCGCTTCGACGCCGAGCCCGCCCGACCGCCGGACGAGCGGGCGGACATCGCGGCCGTCGCCCGGTCGGGGGCGGCGCGCTTCGAGGCGGTGGCCTCCGCGCGCGGCATCACGCTATTGACCGATGCGCAACAGGCATGGGTGGAGGCACCCCCCGAGTGGTTGGAGCGTCTCACGGGCACCCTGCTCGACAACGGCTGCCGCTATGCGTCGGCGGGGGGCACCGTGCGGATCAGCAGCGAGGCGCGCGGCAACCGAGCGGTCCTCTGCGTCGAGGACGACGGCCCAGGGGTTCCCGAGGACCAGCGATCTCTCCTCTTCGACCGGTTCCATCGCTCGTCGGACGTGCCTGGCGGGGCGGGCCTGGGGCTCGCCATCGCCGACTCCGTGGTCCGCTCGACCGCCGGACGCTGGCGCGTCGAGCGGTCGGGCCTCGGCGGCGCGCGCTTCGAAGTGGCGTGGCGGCGGAGCGCGCCGCCGGCCGTCGCGGGTCAGGTCGACGTGCCCGTCACCTCCCCGGCGTAGGACCTGCCTGTGGCGTGCCTAGGACGAGAGTGGCGGGACGCCTTCCAGCGCGAGCAGCCGCCGCTTCGTCTCGAGCCCCCCGCCGTAGCCGCCGAGCCTGCCGCCGGCGGCGACCACCCGATGGCAGGGGTAGACGATCGGGAGCGGGTTCGCCCCGTTCGCCTGCCCGACCGCTCTCGGCGCCGAGGGGCGGCCGACCCGGCGGGCGAGCTCGCCGTAGGTGATGGTCTCGCCGTACGGGATCTCCGCCAGGTTCTTCCAGACCGAGAGCTGGAAGGCGGTGCCATGGGGAGCGAGCGGGAGCGCGAACGCGCGTCGCTTCCCCGAGAAGTACTCCTCGAGCTGCACGGCGGCCGTGCGCAGCGGTGCCGGGACCGCACCGGGCGTGCTGCGGCGCGCTGTCGTCCCGGGCAGCTGCACATGGGTGAGCGCCGCCTCGTCGCCCACGAGCACCAGGCGACCGATGGGCGTCTCGATCGAGAGCCGTGTCGCGACCGCGCCGACCCGAGTGCCGTCGTGGTGATCGTCCTTCGTCATGCCGCCTCCTCTCGCGCCGCTGTGGCGATCGACCATAGGTGCATGGACGCGTAGGAACGCCACGGCCGCCACTTCTCCGCCAGCGCGAGCGCGGCGGCGGGCGCCGACGGCGCGCCGAGGCGGTCGAGCGCGCGGCGCGTCCCCAGGTCGCCGGCCAGGAACACGTCCGGGTCGCCGAGCGCGCGCAACGCGACGTAGGACGCCGTCCAGGGACCGACTCCGGGGAGCGCGAGGAGCCGGGCGGCGACCTCGCCGGGATCCGCCCCGGCGTCGAGGACGAGGCGCCCTGCGTCCGCTGCCCGCGCGAGGGCGAGCATTGCCTCGCGTCTTGCTCGGGGCATGCCGAAGGCGTCGGGCGGGGCTTCGAGGAGCTCGCCGGGGGTGGGGAAGATCCGTGTGAGGGTGCCGGTCGCCGCCACCCCGGCTTCCGGGCCGGTCACGGCGACGAGGCGAGCGAGCACCCTCCGAGCTGCCGCGACGGACACCTGCTGCCCGGCGATCGCTCGCACCGCCGTCTCGAACCCGTCGACCGTCCCGACGACCCGCCGCCCGGGAGTCGCGCGCACGAGGGGACGCAGCAACGGGTCGACCCCGAGGGCGGCGTCGACGGCTTCGGGGTCTGCGTCGAGATCGAGCAGCCGCCGGCAGCGTGCCACCGCGACCGAGAGGTCGGACACCGATGAGAGCGTCAGCGTCGCGGCGACGTGCCCAGGGGCGGACCCCAGCGTCACGAGCGCATGACCGTGGGGCAGGCGGAGCGTGCGCGTGTAGCTGCCCGCCTCGTAGGACTCGAGCCCCCGCACGGCTCGGGCGCCGAGGAAGTCGAGCGTCTCCGCCACCGCCATCGGCCGCCTGAAGGGGAGCCGCAGGGAGATCGTCGCCGCGCCCGCCGGCCCGGCCATCTGGCCACGGCGCTCGGGGGGCGAGGCACGACCCCGAGCGCCAGGCGCACGTGAGCGAAGCTCGGTGGGCGTCCGCCCGAGGACGTGGCGGACCGTGTCGTTGAACTGGCGGACGCTCGAGAAGCCAGCGGCGAAGGCGATCTCCGCCATGCCGAGGTCGGTCGTCTCGACGAGCAGGCGGGCGGTCTGGGCGCGCTGCGCACGGGCGAGCGCGAGCGGACCGGCGCCGACCTCGGCGACGAGCATCCGGTGGAGGTGGCGGGCGCCGTAGGAGAGCCGCGCCGCGAGGCCCTCGACGCCTTCCCGGTCGACGACGCCGTCGGCGATGCACCGCATGGCCCTCGCGACCACGTCCGCGCGGACGTTCCATTCCGGTGAGCCGGGCACGGCGTCGGGACGGCACCGGAGGCAGGCGCGGAACCCCGCGTGCTGGGCGGCTGCCGCACTGCGGTAGAAGCGGACGCGTGTGCGGGCCGGGGTCCGCGCGGGGCAGCTCGGGCGGCAGTAGATCCCCGTCGTCGACACGGCGGTGAAGAACCACCCGTCGAAGCGAGGGTCGCGCGACTGCACGGCCCGGTAGCAGTGCTCGAAGTCCTCCACCACACCGCCATCGTCGCGCCGCGCCGCCGGCCGCGTCTGGCGGGAATCGGACGTCGGCACCAGGGGCGCCGCGGCGCCGCAGCCCCTCGCGAGGCCGCGGCGCCGCAGTTCCCGGTGCGTGGTTCCCTAGGCCCCCGGCCCCCGGATGGTCAGGCGCTCCGGCTCAGCGACGCGGGAACCGCCGGCTCCTTGCCGTGGTACACCTTCACGGGGCCCGTGCCCGGTGTCGTCGCGTACACGGGGCTCAGGATCTTCGTGCCCGGCCACGTGCCGTCGGGCGTGGTGAAGGTCCCCGCCGACGTGGTGAACTGCACCACCTCGCCGCCTTCGTAGCCGTAGTGGACGGTCTTCGAGTAGTTGAGCGGAACGAAGCCCGGGGTCGAGAACGTGCTCGCCTTGGTGTCGATCGCCTTCATGAGGCTTGTCCGGGTGAGGT
>JBOGGB010000486.1:0-2312 GCA_050743605.1 Acidimicrobiales bacterium | reverse complement strand
CTGGAGGGGTGCCGCCTGCGCGCGTCGCCCGGGCGTGTCGTGAGGGGCGCCGGACGGTCCCGGGGAGCCCGCCGGGTCGTTGGTAGGGTCGGACCGATGTTCCTCAAGACGCTCAGCGTGAAGGGGTTCAAGTCGTTCGCGGACCCCACGGTGCTCGAGTTCGAACCGGGCCTCACGGTCGTGGTGGGCCCGAACGATCAGGTTGCGGCACCGCCGGCACGGCTCGCCCTCGCGGTCGGAGACCTGGTGGCTGCCCTGGTAGTCGCCGGCCTCCCCGAAGAGGTCGCGGTACTGCTCGTCGACGAGCGTGGATCCCCGGTGCTTGATCGCATCGGTGAGCGTCTCGACCATCGCGCGGTAGAGGCGGCGGACCTCGGTCGCCGACAGCCCGTCGGAGGGCCGGTCGTAACGGAGCCCTGCGCCGAAGAGGATCTCGTCGGAGTACAGGTTGCCGATCCCCGAGACGAACTCTTGGTCCATGAGAAGCGACTTGAGCCCGGTGCGGTGACTTCGCACCAGCAGCCCGAAACGGTCCCAGCTCATCATGTCCTCGATCGGGTCGAAGCCGAGGTGCGCGAGCTCGGGAACCTGCCGGCGGAGCGCGGCGCCGTCCCCGCTCGCCATCCCCAACGGCAGCGCACCGTTGCTCCCGGCGCCCTCCGCGAGCGGGCTCGAGACGAACATCTCGCCGAACGTGCGCGGGTCGACGTAACGCAGCTCGCCCCCCTGGGTGAAGACGATCACCACGTGGGTGTGCTTGGGCTTGGGCTCCTTGGCGCTCTTCACTCGCAGCAGCTGACCGCTCATCCCGAGATGGATGACGAGCGTGTCCTTGCTGTCGAGGGTGCACAGCAGGTACTTGCCGAGCCTCCCCACCGACTTGATCGTGTGGCCCTCGAGCAGTCCACGGAAGTGCTTGGCGCTCGGATGCCGCCGGACCGACCGACCGTTCGTGACGGACACCGCCTTGATCTTCTTGTTGACGACCTCCTTGGCCAGGTCCTGACGGAGGGTCTCGACCTCGGGAAGCTCAGGCACGCCGTAGCTCCGCGAGGGCCTGGCGGGCGGCTTCCTGCTCGGCGTCCTTCTTGGTCCCGCCAACTCCCGCGCCGCGCCGGACTCCGCTTACGAAGACCGCGGCCTCGAACTGGCGATCGTGGTCGGGGCCGGTGCCGACCACGACGTAGCGCGGGATCCCCTCGCCGTGGCGGACCGTGAGCTCTTGGAGCAGCCCCTTCTGATCGAACCCGTCGGGCTCTGCCGCAGCCCGCCCGATGCGCGGCCCCAGGTGCCCGAGGACCAGGCGCTCGGCCGCGGCCCACCCCGCTTCGAGGTAGAGGGCGCCGATCACCGCTTCGAGCGCGTCTGCCAGGATCGAAGGCTTCGTCCGCCCGCCGGACGCCTCCTCGCCCTTACCGAGCAGGAGGGCGCCCCCGACGCCGAGCTGCTCGGCGACCTCGGCGAGGACCCGGGAGTTGACGACCGCCGCCCGAACCTTGGCCAGCTCGCCTTCGGGCATCTCGGGGAACTGCTGGTAGCAGTACTCGGCGACCACGAGCCCGAGGACGGCGTCGCCCAGGAACTCGAGCCGCTCGTTCGACGGCAGGCCCCCCTGCTCGGCACACCAGCTGCGGTGCGAGACTGCCTGCTGGAGCAGCGAGGACGCCGCGAGCTCATGTCCGAGGCGCTCCGCCAAGCTCGCTGCGCCGCCGCTGATGCCCTCCACGTGGGCCGGGTCAGCTCTCTCCGAGCTTGGCGACGACATAGTCGACCGCGTCACGGACGGTCCGGAGGTCCTCGAGATCCTCGTCGTCGATCCGGAACCCCACACTGCGCTCGCCGAGCTCCTCTTCCAGGGCCTCGACGAGCTCGATCAGCGCCAGGGAGTCCGCGTCGAGATCCTCGGCGAAGGAGGACCCCTCGCTGATCCGGGCCGGATCGGTCTCGAGGATGTCGGCGAGCTGGTCCCGGACCAGCTCGAACACTGCCTGGCGGTCGAGGGGACCACGCTCGATGTGGGTCTCAGCGGGCACGAGGGCTCCTGGGTCGACGGACGAAACGGGAGGGATGTTACCGACCGCCGAGTATGCCCGGGCGCCGCGGGCGGGGGCGGGCTCAGGTGACGTCGGCGCGGGCGCCCCCCACAGCGGCCGCCAGGCGGGCCGCGAGATCCTGTCGCGCCAGGTCGTGGGCGATCCTGACGGCGTTGTGCACCGCGGTGGCGCTCGACGAGCCGTGACTGATGACGCAGATGCCGTCGACGCCGAGGAGCATCGCGCCGCCGGTGTTCTCCGGGTCGAGCTCGGCGGCGA
>JBOGGB010000485.1:0-2929 GCA_050743605.1 Acidimicrobiales bacterium | reverse complement strand
GGATCGAGCTGTCCCCGGGCATGGCGGAGTCGATCAACCGGACGGTGGCCGTCCCGCTCGGCCTCGCCCTGAACGGTCCCTCGCGCACGCGCTTCGAGCTGATCCCGCCCGAGGTCCCTGCGAGGCGTGCCGCACGCAAGCGCAGACGCCTCGTGATCCTCGGGCTCGCGGGACTGGCTGTCGTGCTCTGCGCCGTGTCGGTGGCCCGCGTGCTGTCGGTCCAGTCGGCCGAGCACCAAGTCGCGGTGCTCCAGTCGACGATCCACACCATCGAGACAGTCGAACTGCCCCGCTACGACAAGGCCATCATGCTCGGCCAGAAGGTGACCGCGCTACAGAGCCAGGAGGCTCCGCTCGTCTCCCACGAGGTCGACTGGCTCGTCGTCTTGAACCAGCTCGGCGAGTACCTGCCCTCGACCGCCGTGCTGGACGGCATCGACCTCACTGCGACCACGCCGACGGGAGGTACCGCCGGCAGCGCGCCTCCCGCGTCGCCAACAGTCATCGCGACCGGATCGACGACCGTCTACACCCACACGCTCACACAGGTCACCCAGTTCGGCCTCACCATGGCGAAGTCGCCCGCGCTCTCGGAAGTGGACCTGAGCGGCGCTGTCGGTGCGTCGCCGACAAGCGTGAGCTTCCCCGTGTCCTTCTCGGTCACGAAGGCCGCCCACGGCCAGCGGGCGGCGCGCTTCGCGGAGCGGATCCCATGAAGTCCATGAGGATCGGCTCTTTGCGCCTCTCGATCACCCCTCGGACGGCCCTCGTCGCGCTCGGCGTCGTGGTGGTCGTCGTCGTGTGGATCCTCGCCTTCTACCTTCCCCAGACGCACAAGCTGGCTGCGCTGGGCACGCAGCGGGCGACACTCCAGTCGACCGTCGCGGCGGACGAGGCGCATCTCGAGCGTGCGAAGTCCGAGGACCACCACATCGGCCGGATCCGAGCGATGTACGACGAGCTCGACGGCTACGTGCCGGCGAGCGCGGATCTCTACACCTACATCCGAACGCTCTCGACGGCTGCGAAGTCGGCCGGAGTGACCATCACATCCCTCTCGCCGAACGCGCCGGTGGCGACAGGCACGACCTACTCGGGGGTCCCGATCACCGCCTCGGTGAAGGGGACCTACGACCAGTTGCTGGCATTCGTCACGCGTCTCTACGACCTGCCGCGCCTCACTGACGTGAACCAGCTCAGCATCACCGGCGGCGGACTGGGCACCGACAGGGGCACGCTCCTCTCGGCGACCTTGCAGCTCGCGATCTTCACGTCGCAGCGGCCCACAGAAGGGTGACCATGACGCGCGTGCGCCGCTACATCTGTGCCGTGGGGTTGGTCGCAGCCGCGGGGCTCCTCGCCGCCGGATGTCAGGGCTCGGCCGCGCCGATGGCGAGCCCGAGCGTGCGCACGGTGGCGACAGTCTCGACATCCTCGGCCACCGCGACCTCGCACACCTCCAGGGGTGCCCATGCGCCCACCACATTGCCGACCTGCGGCGCCACTCGAGACCCGTTCGACCCGACCGCTGCGCCGCCGCCCGCGAGCTCGCCCGCACGCTGCCACCCGAAGCCGAGCGGCGCACGCACGGCGAGCGCGCACGCCAAGAGCAAGAGGCCCGTGACCAAGAGGTAGTACGCCCACGGCGCGGCCCCCGAGTAGGCGGCCCACGAGCATGCCGCGACCGCTCCAACCGACACGACGAAGCGCCGACGGCCCACGGCCGCCGCTCCCAGCACGGCGAGGAGCAGCGCGGGCACCACGTAGTAGGGGAACATCACCGGCTCGAAGACGCAGCGGAGCGACAGGCAGAGCGCCGCGACCGCCACCACCGTCTGCTCGGACGGCCGCAGGCGGCGGACGAGCAGCCCGAGCGCGACGGCGAGCACGACGGCGAGGATGCGCCCCGGGCCACCGGCGGTGGCCTGCGCCGAGGTGGTGAAGAGCCTGCCCGGCTCAGGCAGCATCCCCGGCCCGTGCGCGTGTAGGGCGGGGGCGAGCGCGAGCCACGGGGTCGCGTGGCCGAGCGCCGGGAACGTCGGCTGGTCGACGACCGCGTGCAGCGTTGTTCGCCAGGCATGGGCGAACGGGGCGGCGAGCAGGAGGACCGCGGGTGCTGCGGCGATCGCGATCGCGCGCGGCAGCTGCCTCCAGGGCACCCGCGCCAGCACCACGGGGAGAACGAGGACGACGAGCGGCTGGAACGCGAGGCCGAGACCGACGAGGCACGCGGCCTTCGTCCACCGGCCGCTCCACGCCGCGAGCAATGCGTAGAGCGCGCAGGCGAGCGCTAAGAGGTCCTCGGGGTGGCCCCAGAGCCACAGCAGCGGGACCGAGAGGCCGGCGCACACCCATAGCGAGGCGACCCTGCGCGCGCGGGGCACGACCAGCCGGCGCGCCACGGCGTCGCCGGCGAGCAGCAGGGGGGCGACGCAGAGGAAACCCGCCGGGCCGAGGAGCAGCCATGCGGTCGGGTGCCGGAGGAAGAGCGGGAGTGACTCGGTGAGGTGCAGGGCGCCCGACGCCATCGCGACCGGCGCGAGGAGCACCGGGAAGGCGGGCGGGCTCAGGTAGCCGGTCCCCGACTGGTAGATGTCGGCTTCCCCGCCCCAGCCGACGAGGTGCGCGTCGCGGAAGGTCCCCCAGAGGTCGCCCGGCGTCAGCCACCCGCTCCCGTGATCGACGAGCGGCAGCCACAGAAGGGAGAGGGCCATCCCGGACGCCACGACCGCAAGCGTGCAGGCAAGGGCTGCCGCATGCCCTCGCGCCCACGCGGCGGCAGGAGACCAGAGCATGGTCGCGTCGAGCGAGCCCCCACGCGCCGCGCGCGCTGTTCCCGACAGTGCCACGTTCCCTCCCCGGCCGCAGCGGGCGCGCCGACCCTGCGGCTCCGGATCAGAGAAGCAGGCGGGGCCCCGGTCACCGGGGC
>JBOGGB010000484.1:0-1852 GCA_050743605.1 Acidimicrobiales bacterium | reverse complement strand
GCCCGCGACCCTCGCTGGCGCCCTCGATGAGCCCGGGCACGTCGGCCACGGTGAACGTGGTGTCCCCGGCCTTCACGACGCCGAGGTTCGGCACGAGGGTCGTGAACGGGTAGTCGGCGATCTTGGGCCGCGCGGAGGATACAGCGGAGATGAGCGTCGACTTTCCGGCGTTCGGGAACCCGACCAACGCGACGTCCGCGACGAGCTTCAGCTCCAGGTCGAGCCAGCACTCCTGGCCGTGCTCGCCCTGCTCGGCGAAGGCAGGTGCCCGGCGCGCGTTGGACAAGAAGCGCGCGTTGCCACGCCCCCCTTGTCCGCCCTCGGCAACGAGCCATCGGTCTCCCGGCGCTGCCAAGTCCCCCACGACCCCACCGCTCCGTTCCCGCACGACGGTGCCGACCGGGACCGGGACGGCCAGGTCGGCGCCGCGCAGTCCGTGGCGGCGCTTGCCGGACCCGTGGTTGCCGTCGCCAGCACGGCGGAACGGGTGATCCTTGAATCCGAGCAGCGAAGCTTGGTTCGGGTCTGCGACCAGCCAGACGTCGCCGCCATGTCCTCCGTCACCGCCGTCGGGGCCCCCACGGGCCACGTGGGCCTCACGACGGAACGAGACCGCACCCGCCCCGCCGTCGCCGGCTTTGGCGTGCAACTGCGCCTCGTCGACGAAGCTGGACATGCCCGACGATCCTAGGAGGCCGGTGCGGCCGCCTGGTGAAGTCCCACCGGCGCGCCGCGCTCAGCCTTCGCCGATCCGCTTCCCGCGGGCAGCGACTTCCCTGCGGGCGAGCGGTTCGTCGACGCTGCAGCACGTTCCGCGCTCGACGACCTGGTGGCCGGCCACCCAGACGTCGGTGACGAGCCGGCTCGAGGCCGCCCAGACGAGGAGTGCCAGCAGCTCCGTGCCGCGGCGAGCCGGAACGAACGCCGCGTCGTCGAGCTCCACACGCACGAAGTCAGCGTCCCGCCCAGGAGCGAGCATCCCGCAGTTGAGGCCGAGCGCCGCGGCTCCGCCGCAGGTCGCAAGGCGCAACGCGTCCATGGTCCCGAGCGCCGAGGCGTCGCAGGCCACGGAACGCGCCAGGAGCGGGGCAAGCCTGAGCTCCTCCCACAGATCGAGATTGTCGTTGGACGCGGGACCGTCGGTGCCGATCCCCACCCGGATCCCGTGCTCGAGCATCGCCGGTACTCGTGCGATCCCGGCCCCAAGCTTTGCGTTGCTCTGGGGACAGTGCGCGACTGCCACGTCGTGGCGAGCGAAGAGGTCCAGCTCATCGTCCGCGACCCATACAGCGTGCGCGGCTAGCACCCGGCAGCCGAGGATCCCCGTGCGCTCCAAGAGCTCCGGAGCGCCGCATCCGTGGCGGGCCTGGATCACGTCACCTTCGGCCCGGGTCTCCGCGACGTGCAGATGTACCAGCGCGTCGAGCTCTGCAGCTACCTCCGCCACCGCAGCCAGCCCCTCGGCCGGCAGTGCGTAGGCGGAGTGCGGGCCGAGGCCCACCCGGAGACGCCCCTCGCACCCCTCGAGCTCCCCGTGGACCTGCACCGCGTCCTCGAGGAGCCGCTCCCACGTCGCGCCCGGTCCGGCTCCGGGGAGGGCCAGGATCCCGGGGGCGACGACGCAGCGGATCCCGGCAGCAAGCGCGGCGTCTGCGACTGCACGCGGGTGGAAGTAGTGCTCGCACGTGGTCGTGACCCCAGCTCGCAGGAGCTCGGCGGAGCCCAGCTGCATTCCCCACCACACGTCCTCGGGCGTGAGCCGCGCTTCTCTCGGCCAGATCGCATCCGCGAGCCATCGCTCGAGCGGCAACCCCTCGCCGACGCCGCGGAGGAGGGTCATCGGCGAGTGGGC
>JBOGGB010000483.1:0-6534 GCA_050743605.1 Acidimicrobiales bacterium | reverse complement strand
GGCGAGGACCGCGGCGCCTCGCCCCTCCAGCAGGATCTCGAGCTCTCGCCTGGACAGGACGGCGGGCAGCCGGCCGCCGGCCGCCGGCGAGCTCAGCCGGCCCGAGGGGTCCTCCACGACGACTCCCCGGCGGCGGCACCAGTCGAAGTACGCCCGAAGGGCTGCGGCCTTGCGGGCGACGCTCGCCCGGGCGTACCCGCGGGTCGACAGGTAGGCGAGGTACCGACGCAGGAGGACTCGGTCGGCGTCCGCGGGAGCAGCGCATCCGGCCCGGCCGGCCCACTCGCAGAAGCCCGCCATGTCGCCGAGGTACGCACGGCGGGTGGCCCGGGATCGGCTGAGGAGCCAGTCGCCGAAGTCGTCGAGGAGCCAGCGCTCTCGCGCGGCTGCCAGCTCCACGTCCTCGTCGGGTCGCTCGACGAGGCCCGCGCGAGGGCGAGCCGAGCCGCCCCGATCCTGGTCCCCCACGGCCACGCCATCCACGGTACCGCCGGGCAAGTGCGCCGACGTGCCCATCGGCGCCTTGACAAGTCGTAACCTTGCGCCATGGCAAGCCGAATCCTGGTCGTTGAGGACGATGAGCGCATCCGGTCCTCGATACGTCTCGCACTCGAGGGCGAAGGGTACGAGGTCGACGAGGCAGCCAGCGGAGAGGAGGCTTTGGACCACTTCGCCGGCCATGCCGCTGACGTGGCCCTGATCGACCTCATGCTCCCCGGGATGGACGGGTTCGAGTGCTGCCGGGCGTTGCGACGCCAGAGCGCGGTGCCGATCATCATCGTGACGGCCCGCTCGGACACTCACGACGTGGTCGCGGGCCTCGAGGCCGGGGCGGACGACTACGTGACCAAGCCGTTCGTGAACAAGGAGCTCGGTGCCAGGATCCGCGCGCTTCTCCGTCGGGTTCGACCGACCGATGACGAGCCGACGGCGCTCGCGTTCGGCGATCTCGAGCTCGTTCCCGAAGAAGGGGTGCTCCGTCACAAGGACGGCGCGGAGGTGCATTGCACGAAGACCGAGTTCCGGCTCCTCTGCGAGCTCGCGTCGAGCCCGAACAAGGTGCTGAGCCGCGAGCAGCTCCTCGACCGGGTCTGGGGCTACGACTACTTCGGGGACGGCCGCCTCGTCGACGTCCACATCCGCAGGCTGCGGACCAAGATAGAGCCGGATCCCGCGCTCCCCCGTCACATCCTGACCGTCCGGGGCATGGGCTACAAGCTTGTGCCCTGAGCGACACCGCAAGGCGCGTTCCGCTTCGCTGTGGACCCGCCTCGGCCTAAGAGCGCGGGTCACGGTCGTGTTCGCCCTCGGCGCGCTGGTGCTGTCTGTGAGCATGGGAGCGCTCAGCTACTTCGCGACTCGCCACATCCTCGTCAGCGAGCGGGCCAGCGCAGACATCCACGACGCGTTCGTCAACGCCACAACCGTCGCCCAGCACTTCACCGCGACAGGCACAATCATCGAGATCCTCACAGCAGTGGACAAGGTCACCACACCGAACTCCCATTCGCTGCTCGAGGAACGGGGAAACTGGTACGAGCGGACATTCAAGGTGACACTGGACGCGATCCCTGCGTCGTTGCGCTCGATGGTCATCGACGACACCACCGCGGCCTCGCAGACCTACACATTGGACGGGAGACCCCAGATCGCGGTCGGTGTGCCGATCAAAGCCATCGACGGGGCGTACTTCGAGATCTTCGACGTGGCCGATCTGGGCAACACGCTGAGCGTATTCCTGCTCGGGCTCTTCGTCGCCGGCATCGTCACCACCGCGCTCGGCGCTGCGCTGGGACGGTGGGCGAGCGGTCGCTCCCTCCGACCTCTCACGAGCGTGTCGCGCGCGGCGGTCGCCATCGCGGGCGGTGAGCTCGACACCCGTCTCGTCTCGACCGGGAGCGACCCCGACCTCGCCGCGCTCACGAGCTCGTTCAACCGGATGGTCGACCAGCTCCAGGAGCGCATCGAGCGCGAGGCCCGCTTCACCTCGGACGTGAGCCATGAGCTGCGCTCGCCTCTCACCACGCTTGCATCGAGCCTCGGTGTGCTCGAGACCCAGGCCGACTCGCTCGAGCCGCGCGCACGACGTGCGCTCGAGCTCCTCTCGGCCGATGTCCGTCGCTTTCAACGGATGGTCGGCGACCTCCTCGAGATCTCGCGCTCGGACACCGGTTCAGCCGACGTCTCGCTCGAGGAGGTGGATCCTGGAGAGCTCGTGCGCCGTGCCGTGGCCGCGGCCCATCGATCGCTGCCGATCGACACCCCCCCTCCGCCCGTGGACGTCGACCCCGAGGTGCTCGGAACCCATCTATGGGTAGACAAGCGGCGATTCGAAAGGGTGATGTCGAACCTCCTCGAGAACGCCTCGCTGTACGGAGGTGGCGCCACGGCGGTACGAGTCGAACCCGGAAACGGAGACGGCAGTCGCAGCCACACGGTACGCGTGTCGGTGGAGGACGCCGGCCCCGGGCTGCCACCCACCGAGCGCACGAGGGTCTTCGAGCGCTTCTACCGCGGGAACGCGGCGTTCCAGCGCGGCGCGGGCACGGGCACGGGGCTCGGTCTCGCCCTGGTCGCAGAGCACGTGCGGCTGCACGGGGGGAAGGTCTGGGCGGAGGAGGCCGAGGGCGGCGGCGCGCGATTCACGATCGAGCTCCCCGGTCAGCTCGCTGAGCCGGAAGAGGACGACCCCACCGATGGGAACGGCACGCGGTGAGGCGTCTTCTCCGAACGCTCGACGTGCGCGAAGGGGTCTGCGCGCTCATGGCGCTCGTGGTCGGCGCGCTCGTGCTCGGCGCGTGCGGCGTCCCGACGCAGCCCTCTGCGAGCCCCATCTCCACAGGACGCTCCCATATCAGCCTCCCCCCCACCCGGCCGACGGTCAGTCCCTGCACACGGAGCGGATGCGTCTCGGTCGACGTGTACTTCGTGACGACCGACGACTACGTCGTCCCGGCGGGTCGGGTGGTCCCCCGTGATGCAGAGCTCTCCTCAGTGGTCCGCTCCCTCCTCTCCGGCCCGACTCCGGCCGAGCAGGCCAAGGGAATCCGGACGGCGCTCGGCGGAGGGATCCGGCTCCTGTCCGCCAGCGTGACAGACAGGGACAAGATCGCGACGCTCGACTTCGACACACACTTCTTCACACTGTCCGGGCCCCAGGAGGTGCTCGCCGTCGCACAGGTGGTGTTCACGGTGACCTCGGTCGCGCCCGACACTGGAGTGACCTTCCAGATCGACGGCGGACCCATCCCGGTGCCTGTCGGGACCGGGGCCCTAGCCACGACAATCGTGGTGCACGCGTCCGAGTACGCCTCGCTCCGCACACCCACAAGGACGTTGACGACCACGCCGACCACCACGACGCCGGTGACCACGACGCCGGTGACCACGACGCCGCAGACCAAGAGGCCCGAGACCACGACCACTACGACCCCCTGAAGTCGATCGCGACGCCCGGCGCGTCGGGCCGTGACGTCAGCCGGTGGCCTCCGACCGCCAGCGAACTCGCGGCGCGCCGATCCAGAGGTGTTCGAGGTCGTAGAACGCGCGGAGATCCTCCAAGAAGACGTGGACGACGAAGTCGCCGTAGTCCATGAGCACCCAGCCTGCGTCCCTCAACCCTTCGACGCTGGACGGAGACCGCCCTGCGCGAGACTTCACCT
Organism: Acidimicrobiales bacterium; assembly: GCA_050743605.1. Classification (GTDB taxonomy): domain Bacteria; phylum Actinomycetota; class Acidimicrobiia; order Acidimicrobiales; family RAAP-2; genus JAJYVT01. The sequence goes on along the minus strand of JBOGGB010000483.1, from coordinate 2,872 downwards.
GCCGCTCGACCTCTTCCACGAGGGTGCGCACCTGGCGCACGTTCCGGCCGCTCGTGACGACGAACAAGTCGACGACGCCGAGCGCCTCGTCCATCGCGAGCATCACGGTGTCGTTGCCGAGCTTCTCCTCGGCCGCGGCCGCGGCGACCAGCGCCGCCCGAGGCAGCGTCAACGGACCACGTCCACGACGATGATCGTGGCGACGAGGAACGCTGCGAGCACGGCGAGCCCGCTCAAGGCGTAGAGGTGGCGCGACCGGCGAGCTCTCCGGCGTGCTCGACGCAGCGCACGGCGGTCCGGCTCCTTGGCTCGCGGCTCTTCACCCTCCATGAGCACTCGCGGCTCGAGCACCTGCGGCTCGTCCGTGCCCACGACCGACGCCATCATCCGCGCACAGCGTACAGACCTCGTGACCGAATGGAGCGAATCACCTCAGACGGCACCAGCCCCTCCACCGGCAATCCCCGTTCCAAGCGGTCGCGCACCTCTGAGCTGGACACGTCCACAGCCTCGGCGGCCACGAAGACGGTCCTCCAGCCGGCAGCGACGGGTGCGCTGCTGTGCGGGCGCGCCACCACCGCCAGCGTTACCGAGGCACGGAGCTCCTCGACACGCTTCCAGGTGCCGAGCCCGGCCAGGAGGTCCGACCCGACGATGAGGTAGAGGTCGAGGGTCGTGCCCCGCCGAGCCGCATCGGCCAGGAGCTCGTCTACCGTGTCCGCGGTGTAGCTCGGGCCACCACGCTCGATCTCGATCCGTGACACTTCCGCGCCCGGTACGAGCACCCTCATCGCCTCGACCATGGCCAGCCGGTCCTCGACCGGGGTGACGTGCCGCAGGGGCACCTTCTGCCACGGCTCGTTTGCCACGACGAGGAGCAGCCGGTCCAGCTCGAGCGCTCTCACGCAGGACGAAGCCGCCTCCACGTGCCCACGATGCGGAGGGTCGAAGGTCCCACCGAGCAGGCCGACGCGCTCAGGGCGCGACGATGACGGCACCGCGGGCTGCGCAGTCGCGCCCTGATCTCGTGAGGGCCGGGGTATCGGCGCAGCGTAGACAGCGAACACCCCTCTGCGGGGGACCTACGCTAGGCACATGTCGGCGATCCGGACCACGGAACCCCACGGCGAGTGGCGCACGAGCTCCTGGCGGCAGCTGCCAGCCGCCCAGCAGCCTGACTGGCCCGACGCGGAGGCGCTGAAAGGTGCCGAGGCCACGCTCTCTGCCCTGCCGCCGCTCGTCATCGCGAGCGAGGGGCGTCGCCTCACCGCGGCGTTGGCCGAGGTCTCGAGAGGCGAAGCCTTCCTGCTCCAGGCGGGAGACTGCGCGGAGTCGTTCCGGGAGTTCAGCGCCGACGCCATCAGGGACAAGCTCAAGGTCGTGCTGCAGATGGCGGTGACGCTCACGTACGCCGCCGGAGTGCCGGTCGTGAAGGTCGGGCGTATCGCGGGCCAGTTCGCCAAGCCGCGAACCTCCCCCCTCGAGAGGGTGGACGGCGTCGAGCTCGAGGCGTTCCGGGGGCACATGGTCAACGACGAAGCCTTCGATCCCGCTGCACGTCGGCCCGACGCCGGCAGGCTCGTCGCGGCCTACCACCAGGCGGCGGCGACGCTGAACCTCCTCCGCGCATTCACCAAGGGCGGCTTCGCGGATCTGTCTCACGTGCACCGTTGGAACCAGGAGTTCGTCGCGTCCTCCGCCGAGGGGCGCCGCTACGAGCTGATCGCGGCCGAGATCGACCGCGCCTTGCGGTTCATGGCCGCCTGCGGCATCGACCTCGTGGCCGAGGAGGGCCTGCACGAGACGGACTTCTGGACCAGCCACGAAGCGCTCGTCCTCCATTACGAAGAGGCGCTGACGCGTCGGGACTCCCTCACCGGGGACTGGGTCGACACGTCGGGTCACTTCCTGTGGGTCGGCGAGCGGACGCGCCAGGTCGGCGGCGCGCACGTCGAATTCCTCTCAGGGGTGATCAATCCCCTCGGGGTGAAGCTCGGCCCGTCGGCCACCCCGGACGAGGTGCGAGACCTCTGCGCCCGACTGGACCCCGACCGCACTCCCGGGCGACTGACGCTCATCACGAGGATGGGAGCGGACAAGGTCGCCGATGCGCTGCCGCCGCTGATCGAGGGTGTACGCGAGGCAGGCCATCCCGTCGTATGGGCATGCGACCCGATGCACGGGAACACCTTCACCAGCGAGAACGGGCGGAAGACCAGGCGCTTCGGAGACATCGTGGCAGAGCTGCGCGATTGGTTCGGAGTTCACCGCGCAATGGGCTCGTGGCCGGGGGGTGTCCATGTCGAGCTCACCGGCGACGACGTCACGGAGTGTCTCGGTGGCGCTGAGGCGATCGCCGAAGACGACCTCAACGAGCGTTACACCACGATGTGCGACCCACGTCTGAACGCGCGCCAGTCCCTCGATCTCGCGTTCGATGTTGCGGAGCTGCTTCGGTCCTGACCTCGACCAGCACGCGCTCCACGCATTGCACACGCTGATCCCTGCGTGCGTGCGCATTTCGACAACTTGCTTGCGTTCGCCGCACTGGGCGTTACAATCGTCCAAGGATGGGGATCCGGTTGCAGCCTCCCTCGACGCGTCGTCGGCGTCGGGCCATTGCGGGACGCCATGCCCCGCGCCCGCCCTCCACGGCTTCGATGCTGGCTGCCGCGGCCGTCCTCTCTATCGCCTTCGCGTCCGCCTTCGTCCAGACTGCGGGGGCATCCCCGCACCGGTCGGCCCGTTCGGCCCGATCGGAGGCGACGACCACGACACCGGCACCGGGGGCCACGACGACCACGACACCGGGGGCCACGACACCGGGGGCCGCGACGACCACGACACCGGGGGCTACGACGACCACGACACC
>JBOGGB010000482.1:0-1682 GCA_050743605.1 Acidimicrobiales bacterium | reverse complement strand
CCGGCGACCGCCACCTCGTAGGCCAGCCGGCCGCCCAGGCAGTACCCGAGGACGCCGGCGCGCCCGGTGACCTCCGGGGCGGCCCGCAGATGGGCCAGCGCGGCGAGGAGGTCCCCGGCCGTGACCTCGGCGGGGATCTCAGCGAACCGGGTGTTGAGCTCGAAGCCGCGGGCGAGCCCCTCGTCGTCGTGGGCGAGGGACACGTTGCGCTCGACCCGCCAGAAGACGTCGGGACAGGAGACCGCGTAGCCGAGACCGGCGAGGAGCGTCGCCTTCGCCTTCAAGAACTCGCTCACGCCCCAGATCTCCTGGAGGAGCACGATCCCCGGACCGCCTTCGTCGGGGACGAAGAGGTGGACGGCGAAGCGGTCGCCGTCTGGCGCCGTGACCTGGTCGGTGCGAGTGGAGATAGCCATGTCGGAGAGAGGCTAACGACCCCCGCCCCGCTCACGCCATCGAGGCGAGGACCTCTTCTACGATCTCGAGCGTCGTGTCGGGATGGAGGAGCGCCAACCGGGCCGCCGGCTCGCCCTCCCAGGTGGTCGGGGTCACGAACGCGACCTGCTCGGCCAACAGGCGCGCCGACCACGAGTCGTAGTCGGCCCGGGCCCAACCTCGCCGCCGGAAGACGACGATCGAAAGCGTCGGCTCCCGGACGAGCTCGGTGTGGGGGGTGCGCCGGACGAGATCGGCCGCACCCCGGGCGGTGGCGAGCACCGTCTCCGCCGCGTCGCGGTACGCGTTGGTGCCGTTCACCGCGAGGGAGAACCACAGCGGCAGCCCCCGGGGCCGCCGGGACAGGTGGTACGCGTAGTCGGTCGGGTTCCACGCTGTGCTCCCGTCCTTCGACTCCATCTCGTGGATGATGTCGAGATAGGCGGCGTCCTGGGTGTGGACCGCCTTGGCAAGAGCCGGGCGGCGGTAGAGGAGCGCGGCGCAGTCGTAAGGGGCGAACAGCCACTTGTGGGGATCGATCACCAGCGAGTCGGCGCGCTCGATGCCGGCGAACTGCTGTCGGACCGACGGCGCGAACAACCCGCCTCCGCCGTATGCCGCGTCGACGTGGAACCACAGCCGGCGGCGCTCGGCGACCGCCGCGACCCCGGTGAGGTCGTCGACGAGCCCGGCGTTGGTCGTGCCGGCCGTGGCGACGACCCCGACGACGTCGGACGCACCCGATGCGTCCCCCGCCAGCGCCGACTCCAAGGCTTCCCCGGTGAGCCGGTGATCGACCGCGGGCACGAGGTAGGGCTCCACCCCGAGCACGCGCAACGCCTTGCCGACCGAGGAGTGCGCCTCGTCCGTGCAGGCGATCTTCGGACTATCCGTCGGGCGTCCGCGATGGGACGCCGTGTCGCGGGCGACCATCAGGGCGGAGAGGTTGGCGGCCGACCCGCCGGACACGAAGCAGCCGCCGGCGCTCTCGGGGAGGCCGGCCAGCTGGGCCAGCACGTCGAGCGCCTGGTTCTCGGCCACCACGACACCGGCCGCCTCCAGCCACGAGGTGCCGTGCAGCGACGAGCACGAGACGAACATGTCGAAGAGCAGGGCCGCCTTGGTCGGGGCGGCCGGGATGAACGATAAGAAGCGCGGGCTGTCGCACGACACCACGGCGGTGGCCAGCTGCTCGACGAAAAGACGCAGCACCTCACCGGCCTCGTTGCCGTCGGGGGCCATGAGGC